>JAPLUP010000377.1 GCA_026397575.1 Candidatus Zixiibacteriota bacterium | reverse complement strand
TGCCTGCAGGAAGCGGCCAAAATCATGAATGCGCCCTCTGCCCGCACGGCAGCCAATCATTTCCGAACCTGGCGACAGAAGTGGCAATCGTTAGCGCCCAAAGCCGTGGCTTGCCTCGAACGCGATTTCGACAAATTGCTGGCAATCTTCGCCTTCCCAGCGACGATCCGCCAGATCATTCGTTCGACTAACGTCATTGAACGCGCCTTTCGGGAAGTGCGACGGCGGCAACGACCCATGGGCTACTTTCCCAACAACGCCAGTTGCCAACGCATCATCTACGCCCTCTTTGCCCATCTCAACGCCAAATGGGAACAGCGTCAACATCACCTCAAACCCATCAAGGAGGCCATGCTGCCGGCAGCATAGACGAAAACAAATAAACGCGAGGATGCACTTTCTACACACAACTATTGACATTACCAACACGCGCTGTAACTGCGTATTCTCGTTGACAATGGCGGCTGGATTACTATATTGTGGGAGAAGGCTTGGCTGATTTCTACTTCTTGGGCAATGGTCGTTTCCATGCCCGGTTTCCTGCCGCCAGAGCTCTTGTAGACGGACTGAATAGGTACAGGTACCAATAACCTGTCCCATGGGACTTGGAGATCAACAATGACACGCCTGCGAGTGACCTTTTGTTGCCTCTTGGGAGCACTATTCTTGGTGTCTGCAGCAGTGTCAGCACAGAATCGCGTTGCGGCGCTGGAGGCGACCGGTTCTTATGAACCCGGGCAACTGCTGATCCAGCTTAATGCCGGCGAGCAGCCGAGTATCCTAACCGGGAACTATTCCTACATTGATCTCAAGCCGGTCAGATTGCTCTCTCGCCGAATGAACATCTGGCTCTTCGAGTATTCCGGTGGCACGCTGAAAGCAGCCGATAATCAGGCAATCTTGGACGACGTCCGACTGCGTCCTATCGTGTCATTGGCGCAATTTAACCATTTTGTCAAGGAACGCGCTACTATTCCCAATGACCCCGGTTTCAGTCTGCAGTGGGCGCTGAACAATACGGGTCAGTCCGGTGGAACGGCTGATGCCGACATTGATGCGCCGGAGGCGTGGGATATCACTACCGGTGGCTTGACGACGATGGGGGATCAGATTGTCGTTGCGATCATCGATGGTGGCTTTGATATCGCGCATCAGGACCTGAGTTTCTGGAAAAACACAGAGGAGATTCCGAGTAATGGCATTGACGACGACGGCAACGGCTACATCGACGACTATGATGGTTGGAACTCCTACAGTCACAATGGTACGATCACAAGCGCTTCGCATGGCACCCACGTCGCCGGTATTGCCGCCGCTCGCGGCAACAATGGTATCGGCATCTCGGGTGTAAGCTGGGGCGTCAAGCTGATGGCGGTGCAAGGGTCCTCAAGCACCGAAGCGACCACGGTCGAATCATACGGCTATGTTCTGGAACAGCGCGCTCGCTATAATGAGAGCAACGGTTTGCACGGCGCATTTGTCGTGGCAACCAATTCGTCCTTTGGCGTGGATTATGGCCAACCATCGAGCTATCCGCTCTGGTGCGCGATGTACGATTCGATGGGCGTGCAGGGTATTCTCAGCGCTGGTGCGACGGCGAATGCCAATCTCAATGTCGATACGAAGGGTGACATCCCGACTGCCTGCCCGAGTAACTACTTGATCACTGTCACAAATACGACAAACATTGACACGAAATACAGCGGCGCGGCATATGGATTGACCACGATTGATTTGGGCGCGCCAGGTACGAATGTCTATTCGACTTTGCCGGGCGACACTTACGGCAATAGTACCGGCACATCGATGGCGTCGCCGCATGTTGCGGGGACAATTGGTTTGATGTATGCCGCCGCTTGCCCGACATTTATCGCCGCCGGCAAGACGAATCCGGGACCAATGGCGCTGCAAATAAAGCAGTATTTACTTGACGGCGCCGACCCAATTGCCGCACTGGCGGGTATCACGGTTACCGGCGGACGACTCAACCTATTCCATGCCATCCAGCAACTGCGGACCTATCCGTGCGGCGTGCTAATTCAGCACACACCTCTGCCTGATACGAAAGAGACGGTCAATCCTTACGAGGTCAAGTGTACTATCGATGCCGACACGACGCTGATAGCGGATTCGTTGTTGTTGGATTATGAGCTATTGAACGTGTGGTATCGTGACACGCTAACGGCGACGGGACAGCCACGGGAGTATCGTGGGTACGTTCCGGCGCAGTCACCGGGAACGGTGATCAACTATTATCTGCGGGCGCATGCTTATAACGGCAAAGCGGACACGACGCAGGTTTACACGTTCCGGGTGATTGATTACGCGGTGATTCTGAGTCCGGCGCTGTCGTTGGGTTCGGGGGCCGTGGGCGATACGGTTTGGTACAGCATCAGTTGCCAGAACGACGGTTTGTACAATGACGCCTTCAACTTGACAACGGCGCAGGCCGATTGGGAGACGAGTTTGTGGGACAACGCCGGCACAACACCGATTACAAGCACGACAACATTGGCGCCGAACGCAAGCTATCCTTTCAAGGTGCGGGTGATCATCAGTGCGAGCATGTTTGGCGATGTCGACATCTCCCAAGTGGTAGCCACGTCGCAAGGTTCAGGCGCAGTGCAAACGACGGCGACACTGCAGACGACGTCGGCAGGCCAACCGCTGACGCTGCCGTTCTACGATCCGTTCCCGTCGACCACGGTTGCTGTGGGATTGTGGGTATACAATCATGGCGCGACGATTGACGGTCGGGCGAAAAATCCGCCGACACCGCCGTATGCGCTGCGGTTGAACGGCGATCCGGTGGGCGCGGACACGATCATTTCACAGGCGATCAACCTGAACGTGGCGCAGGGCGTGAACCTGAGCTACGCCTATGAGCAGACGGGTGGCGGCGAGCTACCGGATTCAGCGGATAATCTCTATATTGAATATTTGAGCGATGTGGGTCCATGGAAGATTTTGAAGCAGCATCTGGGCGCGGATGGCGACATGTCGAGCTTTGCGAACGTGACGATTGGCCTGCCGACTGATGCGCATCATGGGGCGTTCCGGTTGCGGATTCGCAACACGGCGACGCCGGGCCTTTTGGACGGTTGGTTTGTGGACAACGTGCGGATCGACTATGGCCCGGATGTGAGTTTGTCACCGCTAAGTTTCAGCCAGACAGTACTGGAGGGTGATTCGGCGTACGATCAGTTGATGATTACCAATATGGGGCAGAGTGCTTTGATCTATTCACTGACCGCTGTTCCGATTCTATCGCCGCTGTTTGACAAGTTGGTTCAGGAGGGACGCGTCAATCAGTACAGCTATCCCGAAGGCTGGAACGAGTATCGGGAAGCGAAGGGACACAACACGGTGCGTCTGGGGCCGGAGGTGGTCTACAATGCCGGCGGACCGGATGATTGGGGCTATATCTGGATTGACTCGGATGAACCGGGTGGTCCAACCTACAACTGGATCGACATCGAAGCG
>JAPLUP010000497.1 GCA_026397575.1 Candidatus Zixiibacteriota bacterium | reverse complement strand
GGGATCGCGACAACCCAAAGCCGACCAGATCAACTGCGGCCAGAACCACGCCGCGGCCAGCAGGAAATTGTCGGCAATGTCATAGGGGGTCAGGATGCCTGCAATGACGATTCCGACGGCAACAATGTACCACCATCGTGAGATGCGATTCAGAGCGATGCGAAGTTCGGCGATTAGGAGCCTTATCAGTCCGAGACGGGAGGTCTGGGCGACGATGGGTGTTAACAATGCGATGCGAGGCGCTCCCAGCGAAATTGATGTGGATTTACTCAATGAGTCCGGCGCCGTGGGAATAGGGCGTTTTTTGAATAGGTGTTGCTTGACGGAAGCGCGCTCTTCGTCGAATCTCCTGAAGCTGTAACCGGCAAGGGCAACTATCGCCCCGGCGGCACCAAGCAAGAGCAAGCGACCGATAAGAAATCCGGTCGACCAGCGCACGCCATTGAAGACGAAGGTTTTTAGCAGAGGTGAGCTGCCATCGAAACCGAAATTAAACCCGATGGAATGCATTCCCTGCCAGGGTTGGTAGTCGTTCACAGCCGCGGCGCAACCTTTCACCATTTCGCCCCAGAGATAGCGGATGCCGAAGAAATCGAATATGGGTGTCGCTTCGCTCTTGGCGATGCCACTTGTCGTGACGGCGACTATCCAGACGATGAAGAAAGCAACGTTACCGATTCCGCCACGAAGCAACTTGTTTGAATCAAAGAACACCGCGAGTGCGGACAGAGCGATCATGACGGGCGCCATGACGAGGCAGTAGGGGGCGAGCAGGGCAAGCAGATGCAGGCTGCGGTCTTCACCACGGGCAATCTGCAAGATGCCTGAGGTAATCGCCAGAACCGCAACCATGGAAAAAAGGACGAAGCAATTGCTCAGGGCTTTTCCGGCGAGATAGGAGATGTCATTGATAGGTGATGAGGCCACCAGTTCCTGCGTCTTCAGTCGCATCTCACGCGAGACAGAGCCCTTCACAAAATAGAAGCCGACCAGCGACAATATGGTCACAGTCATGAGGGTGACTTGGCTACCAATCCAGGCAGAGTTGTAAAGACCGCGATAAGCACCAAGGCGAACGGTAGTGTATGGTGCTCCGGCGCCGGGAATAAAGAGGTAAGTTGCGTAGGCAATAACAACGAGAAAGATCCAAAACGAATAGCGTCGCGAGCGTTCGCGGAAATCGGCGATGGCGACAGCGAGTATGGTCGGAAAGGCACCCGTCATAAGGAAATCGAACGATCGGCGGAGATCGCGAATAAATAGGCGTCTTCGAGACTCGGTTCGGCGGGTCTAGCGTCAGGGGCCGGCTTGGTAGTGGAAACCACGCGCACCGCCAATCCATTGGAGGTACGGATCATCGAACTAACCAGATAACTTTCGCGCGCTTTGGTCAAAGCCTCACTGGTGATCGTCCATGACCAGACTTTGCCCCGGACGGTCGAAAGCAGATCTTCGGGTGTGGCAAAGGCAAGTAGGCGACCTTGCGCCATCAGGGCGATCTTGTTGGCGGTAGATTCGACATCGGAAACAATGTGCGTCGAGAGAATAACAAGTCGATCCCCGGAGAGATCAGTCAAGAGATTACGAAAGCGCACTCGTTCCTCGGGGTCGAGGCCGACTGTCGGCTCATCGACGATCAGGAGTTTCGGATCGTTCAGGAGCGCTTGCGCGATACCGACGCGCTGCTTCATCCCACCGGAGAAACCGCCTAATGGTCGCTTGCGCGCATCGAGAAGATTGACCGTTACCAGCAATTCGTCGATGCGCTTTCGGCTGACGGATGTGCCCAATCCTTTCAGGGCTGCCATGTAATTCAGAAACTCGACAGCGTTGAGATTGGGATAGATACCGAATTCTTGTGGGAGATATCCGAGTTGGTCCCTGAGGGCACGGGGGTGGGTCAAGACGTCCGAACCGTTCCAGGATACGGTTCCGGAGGTGGGTCGGGTGATGGTCGCGAGGATTCGCATCAGCGTGGACTTGCCGGCGCCGTTGGGGCCGAGGAGTCCGATGATACCCGATTGAGCCTGCAACGAAAAGTCACGCAGTCCCCAGACGTTGCCACTGTATTGTTTGCTGAGATTTCTGATTTCCAAATTCATAAACTGCAACTCGATTCAAGTCGGATGTAAAGGATTAGACAACGATTATTCGTTGTTTGTTTCAAGATCGAAGTTGCGCGGAACGGTACTCGCAGCAACCGGCGAGCAAAAACATAAAGGGCTGAGGAAATAATAATCGCATTGTCAGAAGAGCAATTGAATTGCTCAGAGCGGAGATTCCTCCCAGCGGCCCGGCTTCTCAGTGCAATTCCAGAAATCACAGCAGGTGTGACAGACGCGCTTGATGGCCGAGAAGCCAACCAGTTCAATATTCGGTGTCAGGTATTCCGGCTTGACCGGGTCCTCGCGGAAGAGATCGGTGCTGAGGTATTTCTTGCTGTCATCGGCAAAGACGGTTGTCACGACCGCGGACGGGGACATTTCCTCCTGCACTTTGATTGCCGCCAGAAAGTTGGCTCCCGAGGAAATCCCTACGGACAGTCCGAGTTCGCGAGCTAAACGCTGAGACATGAGGATGGCATCGCCGTCATGTATGTCGACAATATCGTCGAGGGCAGGCAAATCCACGATGGGGGGAATAAATTCGTCGGAAATGCCCTGGATGCGATGATGACCGACCTTCTTGCCGATGCGTAGGGTTGGCGAACTCGCCGGCTCCAATGGATGAATCCTGACGCCCGGGTGCACTTCGCGAAGGAATCTGGCTGCGCCCATAATCGTCCCGCCGGTGCCGATCCCCGCTACAAAGGCATCGAGCGCGATTCCGTTGTATTGAAGCTGCCACCAAAGCTCCGGCGCAGTAGTTTCCGCATGCGCTTCTACGTTATCCGCGTTTGAAAACTGGCGAGGGAGAAAACAGTCGCCATTCTGGGAGGAGAGTTCCTCCGCCATTTTGATACTACCGAGGAAACCGCCTTCCTCACGAGTCACGGGTCTAACCTGCGCCCCGGTGCTCTGAATCAGGTCTACTCGCTCGCGGCTCATCCAGTCCGGCATGAAAATCGTCACTGGATGGCCTAATGCTCTGCCGATGGCCGCGAAGGAAATGCCGGTGTTACCGCTGGTGGCTTCCACAATCATGTCTCCCGGCTTCAGCCGCTGTTGCTCATAAGCCCGTTTCAGAATATGCAGCGCCATGCGGTCTTTGATGCTGCCGGTCAGGTTGAGGTATTCGGCTTTGGCGTAGATTCGGCGTAGCGAGCCTCGGAATCGAAAGGTTATGCAAAGAAGGGGGGTGTTGCCGATGAGAAACGATAATGACTGAAACTTCCTCGAAATCGCGCTATCCATGGTGTTGCCTTTCAGAACCCGTCACAAGAATAGACTCCTAACAGCGCTTTGGCAACAGCTTTTGGAGTCGGTTTTCGGGACTGTTGAAAAAGTCCAGACTGTGTCATTGCGAGGAGTGCGGAGAGGCGATGCAGGGTGTGGAGCACGACGAGGCAATCTCGATTTACGCTCAGCAGATGCAGGCGCGCAGATTGCTTCGTCGTCATTGCCCCTCTCTTCCCACACCTACCCTGACTCCTCGCAGAGACAATTCGGATGTTTTTCGACAGTCTCTTTCCTATGGGGCAGACGAAAGGACGCCTTGCGGCTGGGAAGTAGTTCCACTTTGGGGTTGACTTATTGCCGCTCAGAGAGTAGAATTCGAGCCATATTTATGTGTAGGACTTGCAATGGATAAGCTGATCTACCTGGACAATGGGGCGACTACATTCCCGAAGCCGGAAGAAGTTTATGCAAAGATGGACACATTCTACCGCAGCTATGGGGTCAATCCCGGCCGGTCGGGATATGATCTTTGTCTTGTTGCGGGGAGTATTCTGGAAGAAACTCGCCAACTGCTGACCAAGTTTTTCAACGGCGGCTCTGATCCCAACCGGCTGATTTTCTCCTATAACGCGACCGATGCGCTTAACTTGGCAATATTCGGTTTGCTGAAAGCAGGCGACCACGCGATCACCACCAACGTTGAGCACAACTCGGTGCTGCGACCGCTGTATCATCTTTACAAATACAATGACGTCGAACTCGATTATATACCTTTTGACTCCGGCGGTTTCGTAGATCCGTATGATTTCGCCAGGAAAATCAAGAAGAACACGCGCCTCGTCGCGGTAAATCACGGATCCAATGTCATTGGCACCGTGCAGCCCATAGCTGAGATTGGCAGAATCTGTCGAGAGCGAGGGATTGCTTTTGTTGTCGATGCTTCGCAGACAGCCGGCAAAGTTCCGGTCGATATGGAGAAGATGAACATCGATGTGGTCGCCTTCACAGGACACAAGTCGTTGATGGGGCCGATGGGGATTGGTGGACTTTATGTGCGTGAGGGCGTCGAGATTCGCCACACTCGCGCCGGTGGTACGGGAGTGCGCTCGGCCGTCCGCACGCATTTGGAGGAGTATCCCTATCGCCTCGAATATGGCACACCGAATCTTCCCGGTATCGCCGGTTTGAATGCAGGTGTCAAGTGGTTGGAGAAAGAGGGCATGGCGGGAATTCATGCCCGAGAAATCATGCTGTTGAAGTCGCTACGCGATGGTTTGCGGCAGATCGATGGTGTGACGCTCCATTGTCAGGATGACTTGACCAATCACATTGGTGTGCTGTCGTTCAATGTCGATGATCTGGAAGCCGGGGACACTGGTACGATGCTCGATGTCGACTACAGTATTGCCAGCCGCACCGGCCTTCACTGCGCGCCGCTCGTGCATGAGCAAATCGGCACGGACAAAATTCACGGGTCGGTTCGATTCGGCATTGGCCCATTCAATACAAAAGATGATATTGACACCGCTGTCAACGCCGTGCAAGAAATTGCCATGAGTCGCAAGCAATCGTCGTCATTAAGTCGGCAAGGATAATTTTTGCGAGTCTGGGATTCGGGGGTGCTTTTAATGTCCGATAATGATTGCATCGGCGACTATTTCCGAGACCGTCTTGATCTCCACTCCGAGTTTGTATTCTTTGTTAAGTTCGCTGAGTTGATCGATACAGTTGTGACAGGGGGCAACGACAATCTTAGCGCCGGTCGCGCGAATTTGATCAGCCTTAATCCTGCCGGATTCAATGCGTCGCTTGGCGAAACGCGTCATCGATAGTTGGCCGCCACCGCCGCCGCAGCAAAAATTCTGCTCGCGATTCGGATACATTTCGACGAAGTCACTTACTGCTCGCTTGAGGATAAAGCGTTGCTGCTCGATGATGCCGCCGAGTCGCACGAGATTGCAGGGATCATGCAGCGTCACGCGCTTCTGATTACGTGAGGGGTCGAGCTTGATGCGCCCTTGTCGGATGTAGTCGGCGATGATTTCGAGAATGCTCTTGACCTCAAAACCATACGCACCGGCTAACCACTCAGGCGCCTCCCAGCGATTGGCATTGTAGCCATGACCACATTCTCCCAGCACCAGCGTGTTTGCGTGAAGTTTATGCATCGAATCGCGCAGGCGCGCCGAAATGACACCGGACGCTTGATCGTCCCCGGAAAACAGTCCATAGTTGGTGACATCGTAGTAGTCGCTGGAAAACGTCCAGCTTTCTCCGGCGGCGTAGAAAATCTTGGCGGTCGCCAGGAGTGAAAGAGGAAAGAACTTCGGTTCGCGCGGATTGACAGTGTAGAAGAGTCGGATGTCTGACTGATCGATCGGCAGGTGCGCTGCAGGATCGGAAACTTCCTGCTGCAACTCTTCATCCAACCACTGCAACGTATCGAGCCATTCCTGACGTGGGATGCCCATGTTGTTCCCCTTGTCAACAGCGGTGCTGACAGTGGACTGCAGTTCCGGTGGAACGAGACCAACGGATGCAAGGGTCGTGCGCGCCAATCGGATCAAGCGCGAGATGTTGATACCCAAAGTGCAGTTAAGTGCGCAGCGACCACACAAACTGCAACGTCCGTAAAGCGAATCAACCCAGCGGGAGATCATATCGGCATCCAGCGCTTGCGCGCCAGTCAGGGCAGGAGCAATCCTGCCGAGCCGCGTATGTTGGTTCTTGAACACGGCGGAAACGAGATTGAGCTTATATGCGGGTAGCGCTTCCGATTCTCCGCCGGCAAGATAATAGTGACAAGTGTCTGCACAGAGACCGCAGTGGACGCAGGAATTGAGTTGGGCGGCGTCACCGATGTCAATCTTGTCGCAGAACGTCTGCAAAGCTTTGGCAAATTCTGCCGATGTCAAGCCGCTGATGCGTTCTTCGTACGAATCTTTTCTGGTATCTTCGCTCACGACTCAATCCTCAGTTGACGGATGGGGTAAGGTTCCGCGTCGACCAAAGAATGTTCCAAACAAGATGCGCGAGTAGAAGAAAAAGACGCAGTGGCGAATCTTGCCTAGCGGGATGTATAGCAAAAGCACGATAGCCACCGCCATCATCGCGAATTGGAGCACATAGTAATAGGTCGCCAGAATCGTTACGAGGAGCAGCAGTCCTACGAGGATATTGGCGATGTAGTCATCGAGACAGCTAATAAATCTCATATAAGGGAGCGCTGATCGCTTAACGAGCAGCCCAGTGCCGCTTAGCAGTCCAACCACAGCAAGCAGACGCACTGTCCGAATTGCAGCATCAGGTAGTCCAATTAGCAACAGGGTAGTGATAAGGAAGAAAATGGCTGCGAAAATACCCGCATGGTACAGGATGCCTGCAAAAAATGTCGGCAGGTGCTTGGAAGCGCTTTCCTTTTCCCAAGGGAGCATGCCTTGCCCGAAAGCATAGACGATGCCTTTGGCAGCACTACCTTGTGCCTTTGCGTACGTCGGCTGTTTGCCAAAAGAGAAAGTGCGAGCTATAAGAATCGTTAGTGCGATAAGGCAGTAGATTGCCGAGAGTACAACCCCAAGGCGTAGCAGAAGAGCCAGCGACATCAGCAAACCTAAACGCAGCCGTCCGGCTTGGGTAATCCTGCCAGCTTGCAGGCGCCTTTGGCGGGACCGGAAGGGAACAGTTCGTAGATGCGGCGCAACGGCAAACCAGTGGTCTTACAGATCGATCGCACCATGGGCGCCAGTTTTGTTTGTTCATAATGCTCGCGAATGAAGTTGATAACCGCCCAGTGTTCTTCACTAAGGTTTTCCAGACCTTCTTCTGTTTTCGCCAGAATCGCAGCCACTTCCTGATTCCATTGCTCGGGATCATTCAGAAATCCTTCGTCATTTAGTTCGAGTTGCTTGCCGCCGACTTCGATGTATGTCATTAAGATGCTCTCCTCACGGAAACTTGTCTGTTGACAATATACGGGACCAGGACTGATCGGCCAAGGGCGTTGTTGTGCTCTGGCGTTCACGTTGCGCAGGAGAATAGGGCAGAAAAAAGGCGGCTGGTTAGCGGCCGCCTTCTATCGAGAAAAAGCTGAGGTCCTACATTTCGTCAGCCGAAGGAAAAGCTATCTCTCCCAGGTTCAGCTCGCGAATCTTGGGTTCAATCTTGGCACGATCACCGACCACAACAATCAGCAGTGCGTTCGGATTGACATAGTCCCTTGCGGACTTCATGGCGGCTTCCGGTGTGACCTCGTTGATTCTTCCAATATAGGATTTCCATTCGTCGTCGGGTAACCCGAAGGTCAGCATGGTGCCAATCTGATTGGCGATTCCATCGTACGATTCGAATCCTTGCGGGAAGCTCTTCGTCATATTGTTCTTGTTGTCAGCCAACTCGGCTGCGGTAATCGGCTTGTCACTGATAATGCCTCTGAACTCCTTGATGAACTCGGTCAGCGCTTCCTTGGTGACCTCCGTCTGTACTTGAGCATAGGCGGCGAGGTAGCCCTGTCCACGGCGGAGGTTGATAAATGAGTAAGAGCCGTAAGTATAGCCCTTGTCCTGGCGCAGGTTCATATAGAGCCGGGCAGTGGATCCGCCGCCGAGGACGTTGCACATAACACTAGCCGGCAAGTATTCGGCGGAACTGCGAGGCATGGCGATATTGCCCAGAAAGATCAGGCTCTGCACAGCGCCGGGTTTGTCGACGATAACGATTTTGGTCTTGCTCAGCGGTTTGACTTGACTCACGTTCTGTTGCGCCACCGCTCCCGATTTCCAGACGGCAAATGCTTTCTCCAGTTTGGCTTTTGCTTCGGCCATCGTGATGTCGCCGACAATAATTACGGTGGCGCCGTTCGGGAGATAGTTGGCTCTATAGAAATCGAGCAGATCAGCGCGACTGATCGCCTGAAGCGACTTAGCGGTGCCGATACCTGATGGCGGTTGACCGTAGGGATGGTCGGCGCCGTATAACTCTCGCACAAAAAACTTGCGGGCGGTCGGAGATGGCTGTCGCGCTTCCTGCTGCATCTGTCCCTGCCGCGACAGCTTCTGACGGTCAAGTTCTTCCTGCGGGAATGTCGGATTAAGGACGATATCGCTCATTAGTTCCAGCGCCGGGTCGAAACTGCGTTTAAGCACGTCAAGTGTTACAGTCGAATTGTCTGCGAGGGTACCCGTTCCCAGATTGGCTCCCAGACGCTGAATGTCGTCAGAAATCCTGAGCGAATTTCTGGATTTTGTGCCTTCGGTGAGCATCGCTGCCGTGAGGGAAGCGACGCCGGGCTTGCCGACCGGATCGGCTGCCCAGCCGCTCTTGAACAGGAGATTGCACTGAATCAGAGGAAGGCGATGGTCTTCTACCAACCGAATCTCTAGGCCGTTAGTTAGAGTCGCTTTTTGAACTGTCGGTGGAGTGAAGGCCGGCTCCGGCATTGCCTGCGGCTCAACAGCCATATCGGGTTTGATTGGGTCTGCCGCCAGTTTGGCGCGCGGATAGATCTGGAGGATGGCGCAGCCGTTCAAATCCAGATACTTGTTTGCGTAGGTCTGTATGTCTACGGCCGTGGCCTTAGTGTAACGATCGCGATCCCACAGCAGTTTACCGGGATCACCGAGTTGGACATTATACGAATTGAGTCTGTCCGCCCGTCCACCAAAGCCGCCAACCTGTTGCAGTCCTCTGACGAATCCAGCCTCCCAATTAATCCGGGCGCGTTCAAGCTCATCCGGCTTGATTCCATTGGTCTGGATGTCCTTGATGACCAGATCGACCTCACGCTCGATGTCATCGAGAGACACACCCGGTTTGGCTGTTACCGTGATATTGAAAACACTGCTTAGCTCCTGAGAACCCTGATAGGCCCCAACGTCCTGAGCCATTTGTTTGTCGTAGACAAGCGTCTTGTAAAGACGCGAGGTTCTGCCGGATGTCAAAATGCTTGCCAACAGGTCAAATTCGGCGTCGCCCGGAGAGTATCCGCCCGGAGTCGGCCAGACCATCGTGATACGGGGCAGACTGACATTGTCCTCCGCCTTCATCCGCTTGATTCCGCTCAAGGTTGGTATCCACGACTCCATCCGCTCAATCGGAGGTCCGGGAGGTATCGCGGCAAAGTACTTGTTGACCCATTCTTTGGCCTGAGCAGGGTTGAAATCACCGGCGATGCAGAGGGAAGCATTATTGGGAGCATAGTACTTGCGGAAAAACTCCTGAACATCCTCCAAACTTGCAGCAGCGAGATCTTCCATACTGCCGATCGGCATCAAGGAATAGGGATGACCCTTGGGAAAGACCAGCGACGCCAGCCATTCCCGGGACCAGCCGTATGGTTGATTTTCGTAGCTTTGGCGACGCTCGTTCTTGACGACATCGCGCTGATTGTCCAGCCGTTTCTGATCGATGGCGGGGAGCAAGGCATTCATGCGGTCCGCTTCCAGCCAGAGAGCCTTTTCGAGATAATTGCTCGGGACGTTCTCCCAGTAGTTGGTGCGATCTCCGGAGGTCGAGCCGTTGTTGTCGCCGCCGATTTTATCGATGCCTTCATTAAAAACGACATTGTGGTTCTGCGACCCCTGAAACATCAGATGCTCAAATAGGTGTGCGAATCCGGTCTTGCCCGGTTTCTCATTCTTAGAGCCGACGTGATACCAGATATTGACAGACACAATCGGAATTGAGTGGTCTTCATGCAGGATCACGTTAAGGCCGTTTGCAAGCACGTATTTCTCGTATTTCAGCTCAGGCAAGTCGCCAGCCCAGGCGATGCCGATGAAAGCAGTTGCCACGGCAAGAAACAGTGCGAAAATCATTCTTAAAGATCTCATTGTTGTTCCTCAACTCTTACTGCGGGTGATTAGTTATGCTATTTTCCAGCCATCCCATTCATGTGCAAAATGTAAGGTCTTACACTATCCTTATTAAACGAGAACAGGTGTACTGAGGTTGCTTTCTTCCGGAGGAAAGAAACGCATTTTCTTCCGAACTCGCAACCTTTGAAAGTTGAAAATCGGACATCCGGGAATTGGACGAAACCGACATCTTCAACGTCACTATTTTGACAGGGCGACACTGCGCCATCGCGCTGAGAGAGCGAGAGTGGTTTCAACAAGCAAGGCAATTCGATGGCTACGACACATGCAGGAGCATCAAAGGAAATGCAGAACAGTCAGATAGTGTTCGGAACGTATGCCGCGGATTCCGATGCTCTCTACTGGATTTTGGTGATGGTTGAGAGCCTGCGTACATTTGGTGGCGAACTGCGGAATGCGCCGGTTTGGGTCTATCTGCCGGATACTCAGCCGGAGATTGAGAAGTCAATCGAGACAAGACCGGTTCCCGCAGGAGTCACTCTGAAGCGAAGTAGCACCCCTGCGGATGCAAGACAGGTCTGGTTTTCCGGAAAGGTTTTCGCCGCCGCCCTCGCTGAATCCGATGCCGTTGGCAGATACCAACTGCTTGTCTGGCTCGATCCCGATGTGATTTTCGTCAAAGAACCGCGCGACTTCCTGCTGCCAGATAGTATCAGCTTGGGTTATCGGCCGGTGATGCACAAGCTGATTGGTTCGCGGTATTCGGAACCTCCTGATCAGTTCTGGACGCGAGTCTACGACAAACTCGGTGTAGCGTCGTCGTCGATATTTCCAGTGCAAACGCCGATTGACCAAGAAACGATCCGTGCCTATTTCAACGCCGGTCTGCTGGTTTTGCGTCCGGAAATGGGCGTGCTGAGGAAATGGCCGGAATGCTTTGCCATCCTATACACAGATACGGTATTCGTTGACTGGTGTAAACAGGATCAGAAAAAGGCCGTTTTCCTACATCAAGTGGCTCTGGCGGGGGATATCCTCTTGACACTCCGCAAAACAGACATGGTTGAGTTGCCGGCAACTTACAATTATCCGCTTTTCCTAAAAGACAAATATCCAGCATCACAGAGACCTGCGTCACTTGATGATGTCGTGCTGTTTCGTCACGAGTTCATCTTCTCCCAGCCCGCTGTTCTTGAGCAAGTGAAGGATTCGTCCAGAATCTGTCAGTGGGTGAGAGAGCGGATACCGAACCGCAAGTGAAGATCCACGGAGTTTCTGCGTAGCGGTCTTAGTCGAGCGGCGTCTTGGATCCCGTACTATTGTGCTGCGATTCTTCGTGTCCGTCAGTGTCGAGATGGAACCGATGCAGAAAACGGTGGAACACCGGCCCGATCAATAGCCCGAAAATACTCAAGAAGATCACGCCGCTGAAAATGGCATAAAATCCGGCGAAGACCTTAGCAGGTTGATTGTTCAGAATGTCTACTGGCCCCATGCCCCCGACGATCATGGCGGAGTTGAGAAAGGCGTCGACCCACCCTAATCCAGCCAGCGCATGATAGCCGATCATGCCGACTGCAGTCCAGACTGCGAGCAAGACAGTAGAAAGAACGGCGGCGAAGACAAATCGCTTCACGAATGATTGCTTCGACACGAGCGGTTGCTTACGGTGTTCGAATCTAAACAGGTGCTTAAATCTTGACGGTGAACTCACAACTCCTCGCGATCATCAGCAAACACTTCAATAGCTGTGCCATTTTATTCCTCCATGATTGTCAGCAGAGAATATAGGAGTTCAACGGAGAAGGTCAACAGTGCTGACAGTGCGAAATTGGTAACGCTTATTCCGTGTGACAGCACTGCAACATTGCCACTCAGACGAAACTTTTTCGCCATTTTTTCGTCTACTAAAGCTGTCGTCGCTGCAGCATGGGCGGAATACATTATCCGGGAAATAGGAGAGTTCATGAAACTCAGGCTATTGAAGCGCCTTCTTGCGGCATTAACGGTTACTGCTGCGTTCTCCGCGACATTCGCTGACCCTGTCAAGGTCGAAACCCAGATCATACCTGAACTGAAAGCTTACCGCATCAATCCCCATCCTCCCGCGATCGACGGAATGCTGGACGATTCTGTTTGGTGCAGTCAAGGTTTACAGAAGGGAAGAATGACGATCCAGCGCTACCCGTTGGAAGGCATGCCGGCTACCGAATCGACTCTGGTGGCTGTGGCCTACGATGATCAGGCCATTTATGCCGCTTTCTGGTGTTATGACTCCGAGCCGGACAAAGTTGCTCGGCAACTGGTACGTCGTGATCGAACATCGCAAGCTGACCACGTGACGCTGCGAATTGACCCCTTCCATGATCATCAGAATGGCAATGCTTTTGAAGTCAACGCTTCCGGGGTGCAACGCGACTGTCGCTACTACAATGAAAGCAACGCTGATATGGATTGGGACGCGGTGTGGGAGAGTGGAGTGAAGCTCCAACCGTGGGGCTGGTCGTGCGAGATTCGCATTCCTTATCATTGCCTCCGCTTTGCCGTGAAAGATCAGAATACTTGGGGAATCGATTTCATCCGCCTAATCAATCGTAAGAGCGAAACCGATGGTTGGGCTTTTACGCCTGTGGCCAAGGGTGGATTTGTATCCAATTTCGGGCACTTGATGCAGTTGATAGGTCTCAGGCCAGCCAGCCACACAGAACTACTACCTTATGTAGTCTCCAACGAACAGATTGAACCCAGGAGTAGGGGCAATCCTGACGGCCGCAGTTTCGGGAAGAATGCCGGACTTGATCTGAAATACGGTATTGCCAGTGATCTGGTTCTGGATGCAACGATCAATCCCGATTTCGGACAGGTCGAGCTTGACCAGCCGGTTCTCAATCTATCAGCATACGAAATCTTTCTTTCGGAACGTCGACCATTTTTTCTCGAAGGGTCCGATCTCTACCAAACGTCTTTCAATCTATTTTATTCAAGACGAGTGGGGCGTCCGCCACAAGGGTCGGTAACCGATCCGGCGTTTGCCTATTACACCAACTATCCGAAGGCGACGACGATCTTGGGTGCTGCCAAACTGACCGGCAAGCTGTTTGAACGAACGTCTATAGCGTTGCTTAGTTCCGTCACCCAGAGGGAGGAGGCGGAATATGCTGCCTATAAGAATATTGCGGTTGATTCTGCGAAAGTTACCCGGAAAGGGATAGTGGAACCGGAGGCGAGCTACAACGTCCTGAGAATCAAACAAGAGCTGTTCCGAAACTCAAGCGTCGGCGCTGCGTTGACATTGGCCAGTCAGGCGAGTCGTTTGCCGGCGACGACCGGCGGTGTTGATTGGCGTCTGTATACCAATAATAATACTTGGAGCACCTACGGTCAGGTTGTCTTCAGCCGAGTCAACACCGAGCAGACCGGGTACGGTATCGATGTAACGTTTGAGAAGATCAGTGGAAAACACCTTGTCGGCGCGTTTGGTGGTACTATCAGAGACCGATGCCTGAATCTCAATCGTCTGGGATACAATGCGCGAGCGAATAGCCGGTCCGCGGCGGCGTGGATACAATACAGGACTACAGATCGCTGGTGGATTCTTAAGGAAACCTACAATAACTTTAATTTCTACCCGAGTTGGAATTTCGACGGTGTTTGCTATGAATTGGGTGGGAACTTCAACACCACTATTACATTCACAAACTACTGGTCCCTTGGTTGCGGGTTTACGATTCAGGGAGAGAAGTACAGCGATCTGGAAACGCGCGGCAATGGCCTTTGGGAGTGGCCAGTGCGCCCGACTACGAGCTGGTGGGCCAGTCTGACAACTGACCAACGCAAGATGCTTTGGTTCAACTGGAATCCCGGCAGTGGCCAAGATCGTGGCGGGACCTGGTGGGCCAACTATCTCGGGTTTGGTCTTCGTCCCCGCAGTAACATGGAGTTTTCTGCCGGTGCGAACTACAAGCGCGAGCGAAACGACACTCGCTGGGTTGAGAATCCCGGTGAGCAGTCATTGTTTGCCGATCTCAACCGAGATGAGATATATCTCGAAGCGTCGGCTTCCGTTGTCCTGAACCGCAACTTGTCGGTGCAGCTCTCTACGCAAGGCCTTGCGACGGGGTTGGACTACTACAAATATCGCTACTACCTTGGCGGCAACAGGTATTCCGATCCGATTTCGGGACCCAACTCCGGCTACAACTTCTCGGAAATGAATTCAACTCTGCTGATTCGCTGGGAGTATCGACCGGGCAGCACGCTATATTTGGTCTGGACGCGTTCACGACCGGAGTTCGATCCAACAGCGAGCAATCTCGACATCTCACGTGACGTAAAGCGCATGTTTTCCGGCAATGCGGAGAATCTTTTCTTGATAAAGGTCAGTTATTGGATGAGTATGTAGTAGAATATTGAGAAACTCCAGAGGGTGGCACATAGTCATCTCCATTAGCAACGTTGAAACATTTCTCGCCCTAGATCGTCAGTAGGGATGAAGGGAGAATTATTATGTTAAACCTGCGGATCGTGTTTTTGGTGACACTGATGGCAATATGCGCTACGGTTGCATTCGCAAAGACGGACTTGACGGATCCCTATGAGGTACTCAAGCGCGGTTTTGACGCCAACGGCGGTTTGAATCGTCTTAAGGCGGAACACACCCAATATGTAGAAGGAACTCTGGCTGTTGCCGGTCTCAAGGGGACTCTTAAGTCATGGTCCCAGCAGCCCGATCGTTCGCGCACCGAGGTTGACCTGGGTGTGCTCAAGATGACCCAGGGGGACAACGGCCAGTATCAGTGGGTAGTCGACTCCAACGGCAAACTGCAGAAGATCACCAAACTTGATGAGCCAGCGATCAAACGCCGGCAACTCAAGAGACTTATGGCCGATTACGAGTACGCCAACCCGAAATCCGACGTTTTCAAAGTTACGCTGTCGGGTGTGGAGAAGGTGCTGGACAAGGACTGCTATGTCATCAAGATTGCGAACAACATCAACAGTGATGTCATCACCAATTACATCAACGCGGAGACCTTCCTCCTCGAGAAGAGTGAAGCCAC
>JAPLUP010000600.1 GCA_026397575.1 Candidatus Zixiibacteriota bacterium | reverse complement strand
TTGCGGTAGATCAGTATCTCGTCACCCTTATAGACGATAGCCATCTGGACCATTGTCTTGCTGTCGGCGGTTTCGGGGGCGTATTTATCCTGGATTCTCTCCGTACGCTTGTAGAAGTCGCTGCCGGCCATCCATTTTCCTTGCTGTAGCTCGCCAAAAACGATGCCGTCAAACTGATCTCCACTCTGGATCGTCAGCGCACTGCCGCCCCGCTGGGTCAGATCGGCCGGAGCGATCCAGGCTACGAGTGTCTTGTCAGTCTTGTCTGCGTCCGCACCACCAAGAAAAAGCGTTGCGAAACCTATCACCAGGCTTACCACTATTGTCTTCATAGTGTCCCTTTACTGATTGATCCCATATGCTTTTGATTCGCCAAACATCAACAGACTTCAGGTTCACGCTGCCGTCGTCGCGCGGGGAGGAGGCAGCCACTTGGCCGTCGAATTTACACCAAGCGACGGGATGCTCCGAGACTGGTGCCTGAGTGACGACGGCAAGAAAGAGCAGACAACTTAGCAACGGAATCGGTGAGAGCGACAATCTTTGCCAGCACCTGGGAACCTCCCGAGATATTGAAGAATTCATATTGCTTCAGCCTTTTTGCGACACTGGCTACATCATTATCTATTTGCGACGATGAACAGCGAATGAACGGGGTTCAGGGCCAGCTTTACCCTGGTCACAGGCTGACCGTCTTCGACCACGTGCGAATATTTAGGCACGGAGAATTTGCCGGTATGAGGATCCCACGATTCGGGTTTGATTTTCCCCCGCAACCGGACCGAGGCGTCTGCGGCCTTGTCGCCGATATTCGCGAAGAAGTAAACGTCGGTTTTGCCTTTCACCTTGTGAATATATCTCAGCTTCGCGTTGTTCTCGAACTCCACATCATACACCTTAACGGCATTATCGAGTGCCTGTCGCAGGTTGGACTCGTTAGGAGAATTCAGATAGATTGCGCGTGAGCCTTTTCTGCCATTTTGCACGATCAAGGAATCGCTATGAGTCAGGTTAGGGCCGTCATCCAGATGCGTTTCGAACTCGCAGATCGAGGGAGTGGCCGAAGAGACGCTGCCAATCGAAAGCCGAACACGAGAGGAGGTGACGGGATCGAACTTGTCCACCTTATTGGCGCCGATCGAGCTGCCGGAAACACAGGTGGTCCAGGCGCTGCCGTTCCAGTATTCGATGCTGTAGGAAGTCACCCTGTTGAAGGCCTCGTCGATAAGGGTCGAATTAAACGTCTGATTGGTCCCAAAATTCACCTCGAGCCACCAGTCCTTCGATTGTTCGTCCGAAGGCGCCCAGCGCGTGTCCTTTGAGCCGTCGATCGCCTTCGCCGCCTCGCAGGCGCCGGACTCCCGCCACTCGGTGGAAGCGGTGGCGAGAATCTGCTGATTTACCCTGGGGAACATCGCCTTGATGGTCGCTACAACATCGGCATCGTGACCAAACTCGGCCGATTTGTATGGCAGTTGCCCGGTGGCAATCACCTTGCCGCCGTTGTCGTAAAACTGCTTTATTTTCTTCAGGTTGCTCCAGCGGATGGTTTTGTGCCCCGGCATGATGAACACTTTGTATTCTTCGTGATTTACCTGATTGTTGAGCTTGATGAGGTTGCCTTTGACCGAGCAGCGCTCGTCCAGGACTTCGGGGTGAAGAAAAGTGAAATCGCGGCACACCTTGGTGGCCAGGAGTTCACCTATGCAAACGTAATCCGCTTCCGGGACATTCACACCGCCGGAATAGGGGCTCAACGGACCGTCGAAGTAGTATCCCGCCTGCAGGGTTGCGATTGGATAGAGCACCGCGATATCAGCCACGTGCCGGCCGGTATCCTGCAGCAGCACGTTGAGCCGCCCGATATACGTGTTATAGGCGGGCAGCCCGTCCGCATAGCGCGGATTGCGATAGGAAAGCTCAGGCAAATAGGTGACATTGCTGAGATTGTACCAGACCCCGTGCGGAACGAAATTGTTGATCCCCTTGGCATATTGCTCCATCACAATCGCATAGAGCCGATCCCAGCCTAAATTGCCCATGGCGCCATAAGTCTCGGTCATCACCTGGGCCTTGTCCCAGTTGTAGGCCACTGAACTGACGATCTTGTAATATCCTTCGGGGTCATTGTCCCACCCGATCTTGTCAATGCCCGGGACGTCCTGATACTTATAACACTTCATGAGATCCCCTGAGACGCCCACCGGATTCTTTATATTCTCCTGGTCCTGGTGCCCGAGCAGTGGTATTCGGCCATGTTCGACGCACCAGTCCTGGACGGTTTTCATATAGCCAGAGGCATAAAGCTCGGTCCTGAAGCCAAAAAGATAATTCCGTGCCGCCTGGGTCTCCGGG
>JAPLUP010000087.1 GCA_026397575.1 Candidatus Zixiibacteriota bacterium | reverse complement strand
GGCCATCTGGGGCAAACCCTGAATCTCAGATACCGCATCGAAAACAAACATCACGGCGAGCCGATTGACAGCGTCATGATGGTGAAAGTGGAAAGCCCCGTGGTCAGCGTGCGCGAGTTCATTCCGATCGTGGATCTTTCTCAGGAGGAGTATGATCTGCACCTGACCTTACTCAGCGGCGACAATATCCTGGCCGAACGCACTGCGCGGTTCCACCTCAAATGGACGGTTTCCTCTCTCGTCAAGAACGACTTCGAATACGCCGTCGATCAGTTAAGATACATTATCAAGAAGGAAGAAAAAAAGGAGTTGCTGGACGCTCCCGACTCGCTACGCTTGGAGGCATTCGAGAAATTATGGAAAAACCACGATCCGACACCAACTACGCCGCGGAATGAACTGCGCGACGAATACTATCGTCGGATTCGTTACGCTAACCAGTATTACTCGACGGTCAATCGTGAGGGTTGGGAAACGGACCGCGGCATGGTCTACATCAAGTATGGCGAGCCGGATCAGATTGAGCGTCATCCTTTCGAGATGGGTACCAAACCTTCTCAGATTTGGTATTACTACGCTCAGCGTCGGACGTTCGCATTTGTTGACTCCCGCGGTGACGGTGACTATCAGCTTCAATATCCATTCGATGGCGATTGGCGCAAGGGCGTCGGACCATAGGAACGACTGGAGGGAATAACTTCATGAAACACTTTTTACTGTCAATGGCTTTTATCTCAATCGTCAGCGCAGCGGCCATGGCGCAGCAACCGGAGCAGGTGCAGCAACCGCAGCAGGCGCAGCAAGTGCAGCAGCCGCTTCGCGTCTGGGCAGACGGTGCATCCTACGCGTTTTTTCAGGATCGTACTAAGAGCTATGTTGAGGTCTATGTCGCTCTGCAACGCAAAGATATCCAGTTTGAGGATATGCAGGGTTTTTACGAGGGCAAAGTCTATCTCTATCTTGAAGTAATGGATGAGTCGGGCAAAATGGTCGATTCGCTCGGCAAGTGGGTGCCGATTGACGTGAAGTATCTCGAAGACGCTTACAAGGAAGACGTGCGCATCTTTGAGGCGATTCCTTGCACCTTGCCGCCAGCGAAGTACAAAATGCGGCTGACGGCTATTGATGGTATCAGCAAGCGCACCGGTGTTTCCACTTTCGAACTCACCGTCAAGAGCTTTGTCTCCGACAATCTCGACATCTCTGATTTGGAAATGGCTTATGACATTGTGCCCATGAAAACTGACACGATTCTCTCTGCACTGATGAAAGGCGATCGCAGAGTGATTCCTAATCCCTGTCGTTACATCTCTAACGAAGACTCACTGTTGTATTTCTACTGTGAGGTCTACAATCTGGCGCAGCGAGAAGGCTCGAGCGACGAGTTCGAGGTCAAAGCCACGTTGCTTGATTCCTACGGCTATGAGTTGCGCGAATACCCCATCGTGCGCAACAAGAAACCTGGTACCACCGCTGTTATTACCGAGGCCTTGCCCGTAAAGGGTCTCCCCGGCGGCAGCTATGAGTTGAATGTCCGGGTGGCAGACATTGCAACGGGGCGCAAGGTTGTGTCGACCAAGAAGTTTATGCTGATCTATGCCTTCGACCAACTCACGCCGACCATGACCAGCCCGGATAGCCTCTCGATCGATGATGCCAAGTTGATGGAGCAAGTGATACGCTATATAACCTCCAAGGAAGAAAAAGACACCTATAGCCAGTTGAACCTTGACGGCAAGAAGAAATGGCTCAAGGCCTTCTGGGACAGGAAAAACCCGAATGCCGGCAGCAAGGTTAACACATACAAGAACGAGATTTTCAGGCGTTTCCTGTATGCCAATTACTACTACTCCACTTCGGTGGCCAAGCGCAACGATGGCTGGAGTTCCGATCGTGGTAGAATCTACATTCAGTACGGACCGCCCGATCAGATTGACCAGCGTCCGTCAACAATGGCCCAGAAACCTTATGAGCGCTGGCTCTATTACCGCCTTCCGGGACAGAGCGGTGGCAACTACTTCATTTTTGTGGACGAGACCGGCTACGGGAACTATCAACTGAGGCATTCGACTGTCAAGGGCGAGATTTCCAATCCCGAGTTTGAGGATCTGCTCGATGAGGGCGACAAATAGAGTTTCGTCCTATCTTGGCAATGACAATCAGAATCGGCATCGGTTTGGTGGCGCCACAGTCCGCCCGCCAACGGATGCCGATTCTGATTTGGCGAGCAATTTCAGGGAAATAGCGAGCTTCGCAATGGGAGTCCAAAACTCCTTGATATTCTGGCAGGTATCTGTATATTAAAAAACTGTGTGCGTATTGATTGACCGAGTGTCTATATGAGAAAGCCGATGCGCCAAATTGTGATCGCGATCGACGGTCCCGCCGCTTCGGGCAAGAGCACGACCGCTCGCGAGGTCGCCCGGAGATTGGGATTGGTTTATCTTGACACCGGAGCTATGTATCGAGCGGTAACGTTCAAAGCGATGCGCGAGGGAATTGACTTGAAAGATGGCGACAGAGTAGCGGACATGACCCGACGAACACAACTTGAGCTTCAGTTAGTCAACGACGAGCAACGTGTATTGCTTGATGGCGAGGACGTTTCACTGGTGATTCGCACGCCCGAAGTGACCGCCGGTACGACACCGGTCTCCGGCCACCCGCAAGTGCGCGAGATTCTGGTCGGCTGGCAGCGGCGCATGGGGGCCGCTGGCGGTGTTGTTGCCGAAGGCCGCGACACGACATCCGTGGTTTTCCCCGACGCCGATGTCAAGATATTCCTGAGTGCCGCCATCAAAGCCCGCGCCGGCCGTCGGATGAAGGATTTGGAATCGGTCGGCGTGGCAACTTCCCCGAATGAACAGA
>JAPLUP010000625.1 GCA_026397575.1 Candidatus Zixiibacteriota bacterium | reverse complement strand
CCAGATCAGCAGCAAAGACCGAGATAGGACTGGTGCCGACCGCGTAGTTTACGGCGGCCGCAAAGGTCCCATCCCCGTTGTTCTTCAGCACCGAGACGTCGTCGCTGAAGGCATTGGCCACCGTCAGGTCGGCATCATTATCCCCGTCCAGATCGGCGGCAAAAACCGACCAAGGGCCACTCCCGGCGGCGTAGTTGACCGCCGCCGCAAACGTCCCATTCCCGTTGTTCTTCAAAACCGAGACATTGTTGCTTAAGTAGTTGGCCACCGCCAGGTCGGCATCGTTATCCCCGTCTATATCGGTGGCAAAGACCGAGAAAGCCCAAGTGCCAGCCGCGTAGTTGACCGCCACCGCAAAGGTCCCAGTCCCGTTGTTCTTCAGCACCGAGATGTTGTTGCTGCTGAAATTGGCCACGGCCAGATCCGAATCCCCATCTCCGTCCAGATCAGCAGCAAAGACCGAGATAGGACTGGTGCCGACCGCGTAGTTTACGGCGGCCGCAAAGGTCCCATCCCCGTTGTTCTTCAGCACCGAGACGTTGTTGTTGTTCAAATTGGCCACGGCCAGATCGAAATCCCCATCCCCGTCCAGATCGACGGCAAAGACCGAGTAAGGGCTATTTCCGGCCGCGTAGTTCACCGGCGCGTCGAAGCAGAACCCTGCCGCGATCGTCGGGCACAGCAGCAACGAAAGGACTGTCAGAATCAGGGCTTTTTTGAAGAACATGTCAACCTCCCAAAGGTGAACAGGTGAGACGTTGGGTAGTATTTTCAGACATCAAGATAGCAAACCTGGTCGCCTTTGTCAAGACAATTCGGCTGGTCGGACTGGCTTTTTGCTTGCCCGCGTCGGAACCTACCCGTAGAATACTTCACTATGGACTACCTGCTTCTCCTCGGGCTGCTGGCCGCAACTTTGACCACGGTCGCCTTTGTCCCGCAGTTGGTCAAAGTCATCAAAACACGATCAACGCATGATATCTCGCTGGCGATGTATATTGTCGTCTGCACCGGCGTCCTGCTGTGGCTGATTTATGGTATCCTGATACACAACACGCCTCTCATCGTCGCCAATGCCGTCACTTTTGTAATCGCCTGCGCCGTATTGGTAATGAAAATCAGATACAAGTGAGCGGTATCCAACCGTCACAAATCCCTTCCCAGCGGCGTACCAAATCTTCTCTACCAACGCGAACTTCGGGGGACTTCGGTGCGTATACTGTTTGATGAAAAATCACAAGGGTCTGCGAATCGCCATCACCGGCGCCACCGGCATGATTGGGCGGCAACTCACCAGCACTTATGGCACGAATAGCAATCGGCTCACTCTCTTCGCACGCAAACCGTTTCAAATTCACCAGGCGCACAAGATTTCCCTCTGGAATCCCGATCAACGGCTGATCGATGTCGCTGATCTGGAAGGGCAGGATGTTGTCATCCATCTGGCCGGCAAGAACATCGCCGCCGCGCATTGGAGCGAAACCCACAAGCGCGGCGTGCTGGAGAGCCGTGTGCATTCGACCGAGTTGCTCAGCAAGACCCTCACCCAGCTCAAACAACCGCCAAAGGTGATGTTGTGTGCTTCGGCAATCGGTTTCTACGGTAATCATCCATCGGAAGAAGAATTGGATGAGACCAGTCCATCTGGGGATGGTTTTATGGCTGACGTCTGCCGACAATGGGAAGCGGCAACGAAATTGGCCGAGGACGCCGGCATCCGTGTGGTTAATCTACGCACCGGCTTGGTGATGAGCCCAAGCGGCGGCACGCTGGCCAAGATGCTGCCGCTATTCCGCCTCGGCTTGGGTGGCAAGATCGGTTCCGGCGAACAGGTGATGAGTTGGATTGCTCTTGAAGAGATTCCCTCGGCGCTACTGCACATTGTCCAGCAGCCCATGCTGTCGGGACCGGTCAATTTGGTAGCCCCAAATCCGGTGACTAACGCCACTTTTGTGAAACTGCTGGCGAAAGTTCTCACGCGTCCGGCATTCTTCGGCTTACCGACATTCGGCGCCAAGCTGGCGTTCGGCGAAATGGCTGAGGAATTGTTGCTCTCCGGCGCGCGGATCGTCCCCCGCAAACTGCTCGAATCAGGATATCAGTTCGGCTTTCCTGAATTAGAGGACACGTTCAGGCAGTTGTTGACAAAAACAGCGTAGCAGTGATTTGCTCCGCCACGCTTAGCGGCGAAGAGGTCTCGGCAGACAGGCTTATTGCGACTAACTCGGACTATCGAAACTCGATATCCGCCGAGCCCAGTCCGATTTCGAGTCGTAGAATCAACTGTCCTTTGGCTGTATCGAAGTTGTCGGTCTCGAAAACGTCCTCGTCTTCATGAACTCGCTTGAGAGCGCGCTTGGAAAACTTGATCGAACTGAGGAAGTTATCTTTGGTTTCCAGACGGACACCAACTTCGGACGGAATAATGATATGAACCGATCCCAACCCTACTTCGATCTTGGCGTCTGCGCGATAGTCAAATTTTCCTGAGAAGTCGAGCCGGAAACTGCCGACACCACCATCGAATTCGAGTCGATCGAAGCGTGCATTTCCGATATCATTTATTTTCAGATCACAGGCGCCTGCCGAAATCTTGAAATAATTCAAGGTCGTCTGGTTCGGAGTCGAGAAGTCAATGCGCGCATCAGAAGCTCCGATATCAAACTGCAATTCCGATACCGACAGACCGCCAAGATCAAGAGTCGCTTCGGCCGCTCCAATGTCCCCCTTCAGCCGCCATTCCACGTCCGGAGAAAGATCGAGTTCCCAGCGGTTGTTGTTACCGTCGATGTTGGTATGAATGCGACCTCTGAGTTCCGAACTAAAAAGCAGATCAGCTCTCTGACCCAAGGGGTCAAAATTGTAGTCGTACAAATATCTGCTCTCATCATAATCCCCCTCGATTGTGGCGATGAGATCGGATACGGAGTCTCCCTTATAGAGATTAAACTGCCCCACAGATAGCTTGATCTCGGCATCAACGATCTTCACCCCCGGCGCGGTCGCTCTTTCGGTCACGGTAGTTAGTCGACCACTCATAGCATTGCCTCCCATAATGGCTAAGGCCACGAAAATAAGAATAATCTGCCTCATGTTTTAGTTCTCCTCATCCCTTATGACGCGGGCTGTTGACAATTTGTTTCGGCCCAAGGGATTATCACCCCGTGATATTCTCGCGCGAGGCCGCTATCGTTGCAAATCGGATGCTGGAAAAAAGGGCTCCTCAGCGCGACTTACCGCGACTAAAACTCGACGGCAACTATCCGATAATATAATATGCGCAGGATTTAGCGAGAGGGGGACGGACACTTTGGTTCAGCCGCACTTGGTATTCCAAGTTCAACGAGACTGGACGTTTTCCCCCTTTTGACAGACGCGCAGTCTCCCGCCTTCGGACTTGGAATAATACTGCGAAATCGCTTGACTGTTATGGCGTTCAGCCATACCTTGCTTTGGGCTGAATGTGAAGATTGTAACGCTCTCGAAGCCACTTATGATGCAGACACCCTTCCCAGCATTTGACAAGAGAGTTATTATCTTCGCAGGCGCTTACGGCAGCGGCAAGACCGAAGTCGCCGTAAACTACGCCATAGGTCTGACAACCTCTCAAAACCAACCGGTCAGTATCATCGATCTCGACATCGTTAACCCCTACTTCCGTTCGCGCGAGGCCGCTTTCGAGCTGGAAACGCAAGGCGTGCGGGTGATTATGCCGCATAACGAGATGTGCCACGCTGACTTGCCGATTATTCTCCCCGAAATCCGCGGGGAAATAGAGCGTTCCGATGGAAAAGTCGTTGTCGATGTTGGTGGTGATGATGTCGGCGCGCGGGTGTTAAGTTCAATGGTGGATGCCTTCGCGCCTAAGGGATACGAGTTCCTGATAGTTCTCAATGCCAGACGACCATTTACTTCTGATGTCGCCGGTTCACTGAAGATGATGCACGATATTGAGATGTCTTCGCGGCTAAAGTTCACCGGAATCGTCTCGAATACTCATCTGATTGGCGAAACCACGACCGAAATCGTTGTCGAAGGCTACAGATTGGCCGAAGAGGTTGGCAAGGCCGCGGAAATACCTGTAGTGTTTGTCAGTGTGGTGACGGAAGTAGCTCAACAGCTTGATCCGAATGTGGTTAAAGTGCCGGTGTTTGCGCTATCGAGGCAGATGCTAAAGCCGTGGGAAGAAAAAGTCAAAGCCGTGCGTGGCTTGTAGTGCTAGAGAGGATTAGTCTTATGCCGGGTGTCATTATAGACAAGGGTTATTGCAAGGGTTGTGAGCTTTGTGTCAAGGCTTGCCCACAGCAAATCCTGTCCATGTCGAAAGAGATTACTAATCGAGGATACTTCTCGGCGCAGATGCACGATCCTTCACGATGTTTTGGCTGCCAAATTTGTGCGCTTGTTTGCCCTGACGCCGCAATCACGGTCGTAACTTACGGTCAGCGCTATGTGCTGTATGACTATTAGGAAATAGGTCGACTGCTATGACTCGAATATTGATGAAAGGTAACGAAGCGATAGCCGAGGCGGCGATTCGCGCCGGCGCCATTTACTACTTCGCCTATCCAATTACCCCACAGAACGAAGTCGGCGAATATATGGCCCGACGACTACCCGAAGTCGGCGGCGTGTTCGTACAGGCAGAGAGCGAGGTCGCGGTCGGCAATATGCTATTCGGCGCCGTCGCTTCAGGCAAGAGGGCATTCACCTCATCTTCCAGCCCGGGCATCAGTCTGATGCAAGAAGCGATCTCGTATATGGCTGGCGCGCGGCTGCCGGTGGTCCTGATCAACATTATGCGCGGCGGTCCCGGACTGGGCGGTATCCTGCCCTCTCAGGCGGATTACTTCCAGGCGACCAAGGGGGGCGGCCACGGCGACTACCGCGTATTAGTTCTGGCGCCGAGCACGTTACAGGAAGCGGTCGACTTGACAATGCTGGCGTTTCACCTCGCCGACAAATACTGCAATCCGACCATGGTTCTCGCCGACGGAATGATCGGCCAGATGATGGAACCGGTGGAATTCCCGGAAAACTACGTGGAAGAACCGCTGCCGCCGAAAGATTGGGCAACAACCGGCTGTCAGGGACGCGATCCAAACGTGGTCAATGCCAAAGGACGCGCTCCAATCATTATCAAGTCATTGGCTCTTGATCCGGTGGTATTGGAAAAGAACAACTTGGTGCTGGCGGAAAAATACAAACTGATGAAACGCGATGAGGTCCGGTTCGAAGCCTACAAGATCAATCCTAAGAACCGCATTCTGGTGGTCTCCTATGGTACTATGGCGCGAATCTGCCAGACGGTGATCGATGAACTAGAGCAGGAAGAAATCAGTATTGGGCTGCTGCGTCCGATCACGCTTTTCCCTTTCCCCGCCAAAGAAATTCTTGCAGAGGCAATCAAACCGAATATTGAGTCGGTCCTCACAGTCGAAATGAGTATGGGGCAGATGGTTGAAGATGTAGAGTGGGCGGTCAAGGACAAGAGGCCGATTGAGTTCTATGGTCGTACCGGCGGTATTGTGCCGACACCGGAGGAAGTAAAAGACTATATCATGAAGATTCTGGCCAGAGAGACACCTGCTGCCAAGAATTGGAACGGCTGAAGTGAGTAGACTATGAACGAAAAGACACACGCCATATTCACCAGACCTCAGTCGTTTAGAGACGTTGTCACCCACTATTGCCCCGGATGTACGCACGGAACCATTCACCGGCTCGTGGCTGAAGTGCTGGACGAGTTTGGTATCCGCGGGCGCACTGTCGGTGTTGCGCCGGTCGGGTGCGGAGTGTTTATCTACAACTATTTCCAGACCGATTTCCTCGAAGCGCCGCACGGCCGGGCGCCGGCATTGGCAACCGGACTAAAAAGAGTCCGTCCCGATCTGATCGTTTTCACCTATCAGGGTGATGGTGATCTGGCGTCGATCGGCACAGCCGAGATCATTCATGCCGCCAATCGCGGCGAGAAGTTTACGACAATCTTCGTTAATAATGCCATCTACGGTATGACCGGCGGCCAGATGGCGCCGACCACCATGCCGGGGCAGATAACCACGACTTCACCGCGCGGTCGCAACGTCGAAGAGTGCGGCTATCCGATTCGCGTAGCGGAGCTGCTTTCGACATTGCGAACACCTGCTTATATCGAAAGAGTGGCGGTACACACTCCGCAGAACATCGTCCGCGCCAAGAAAGCGATCCGAAAGGCGTTCCAATACCAGATCGACAACAAGTGCTTCTCTCTGGTTGAAGTACTATCAACCTGTCCGACCAACTGGGGCCTAACACCCAATGAGTCGCTTAATTGGCTGGAAGAGACAATGCAGCCCTACTATCCGCTCGGCGTATTCAAGACCCCTGATGCCGAGGTACAGAAATGACTGGTCAATACGAAGTCACCTTCGCCGGTTTTGGCGGTCAAGGTGTGATGGTCGCCGGGCAGTTGCTCGCCTACTCTGGCATTGAAGAAGGCAAGAACGCGGTTTGGATTCCGTCATACGGCCCGGAAATGCGCGGTGGCACCGCCTATTGTACGGTGGTGATCTCCGACAAGCGAATCGGCTCGCCGATCATTAACAGTCCGCGAGCGGTCTGCATTTTTAACCCGCCTTCCTATGAAAAATTTGTGCCGCGCGTCAAGCCCGGGGGATTGGCGATTGTCAATTCATCATTGATAACCTCAGCCACCGAGCGCACCGACATTACCGAAATTCGTATTCCTGCCAATGATCTCGCTATCGAGGCCGGTAACGTGAAGGCCACCAACGTCGCCATGCTGGGAGCATTTATCGGCGCTTCCGGTGTTGTCGGCTATGACACGGTCTTGCGGATTCTCGAAGGAAAAATGGGCAAGAAGAAAAGCGTTTTGGAAATAAATATGCGTGTGTTAGAGCAGGGATTTCAGTTTGCGGGTGAGGCGATGAGAAAGGGCAGCCGGGTGTGACGCACAACTTCGATAAGCTTCCTGAAATATTCTCTCGTCATCCGAAGGACCCTTCCTCATTGATCATGGTCTTACAGGACATCCAGCGGGAGTATCGTTACCTTCCGTGTGAAGCACTTCTTCAGACCGCCCAGGCGCTTGACGTCAAGCTGAGCAAGGTCTTTTCGGTGGCGACGTTCTATAACGCTTTCAGTCTCAATCCCAAAGGCGAGAGGGTCGTGCGGATATGTGTCGGTACTGCGTGCCATATTCGCGGCGCCGCGCTGATCAAGGAACAGATCGAGCATCATCTGGGAAT
>JAPLUP010000539.1 GCA_026397575.1 Candidatus Zixiibacteriota bacterium | reverse complement strand
TTTTTTCAACGGCGATCTGGTTGAGCGCCTCGAGAATGTCGTATTGCATCACCCGCTCCGACTTCAAAATATTATCTTACCCTTGACGATATCGCCCAACGGGCAACGCTCTTCCCCGTCGCCAGTCCTTAGCGTTAACGTCTGATCATCAACCTGCACGATTTCACCCAAGCGCTCACACTTTCCCTGCGAGTTTTGAATGAACAACCTCACAGTCTCGCCAACTTTCCGCCGGAAATCGGCAGGAGTCGTCAGCGGTCGGTCCAATCCCGGGGAGGAGACTTCCAGAGTGTAGCGGCCTTCCAACGGGTCCGAAGTTTCCAGCAAGAAGGATACCTGATGCGAAACTGCTGCGCAATCGTCAATTGTGACACCGCCAAGCTTGTCAACCAGGACTCTGACCAGCGCGTTCGCTTTTCGCTGCACAAGTTGAAGTTCCACCAACTCGCACCCGTACTCAGTGACCACTGGATCGATAATTGCTGTCAGCCGTTCCTCCATACTCTTCTGATAGGCGCTCTTCATAGTCAAAGCCCGCACAAAATGTGACACGAACTAATCGTGTAGTCTGTTATGATACGAAATTCCGGTCGGGGGCGCAACTAAAATAATTGACTGACAACACTTTGCGCGGCAGCGAGTTCCTTGTCGTCTGTGCCAGTTTCGGCATACAGCGACAGGGCAATTCGCGGCCTACCGGCGCATTTGCGGCGTTGTCTTGGCCTTGAGAACGTACCATATTTGCCAAGGCCAAGTTGCATTTAGGGTTGCGCTGGATGGGTTGAACCGGCTGGGATCGCTCGGGGGACCTCCCGACTCCAACTAAAACAGATAGTGCGAGATGTTTACACTCGCGCTGTATGACTCGTAGCTGCTCTCGTACAAATACGTTACACTGGTCTGGGGATATCGTTGATTGCCATACCCGAGAGAGAAGCTCAAAGCCGTGGGAATCGATAGCCGGTAAGTCATCTGCAGGGAAACTTCGTATTGGTGACTATCTAAGGATCGCTTAGGGCTTCTACTGCCAGCGTCTTCAGCGTCAGTCAATTTGTAGCTTTCATATGTCAACTGCCCTCTTAGCACTGCGCTAGTTCTGGAATTCACGATGCAGGTCAATATTGCTTCGCCGTCGAGCGAGACAAAATCGTCGTAGTCAGTTCTTCCGTTGTGCCAAGACTGGTTGAAGACATCTGTCGACCAGTTGAAGGGATGGAAATAGTATCGTGCAGCAATATCCGTGTCAAACTGCCACCTCAGGTCAATGGCTCTATGGTATTCTGTCTGCAACTGCAAGTATGCAAAAGAGGAATGCCGCCTGGCATCCCGACGCGACGCCTCCTCATTGCGCTCAGACGATATGGTATCGACAACGTTTGGATTCTGAATGAGATATCGCGTTTTGATACTCGTGGTCGCATTGAACGATGAATCGTCAGTTCTCGCGTAGGCATTCCCTAGGCCGCATCCAACTGACACCTGCCATCCGAAACGCCGGCTATTTCGCGGGAAGTAGTTCCAAACGTCTTGAACGATCAGGGCGGAGGAAAACCCTTGCTTCAGTATTCCTTGCTGCTCAAGATAACCAAGGATTGTCTGCATCGACTCAATGAATCGGATTCGATTGTCGATCGCATGCTGGAGCGCATTCTGGTAGACCAGTGCACACAGATCATTCATCTGCTGCGTGGTCGGCTCTGCCTTCAAGAGCGACCGGCTCCTTAGCTCGTTGATAATGTATAGCGATGTTGCCGCATACCAACCCTCATAGATGTGACCCGTCCCGAATGCTCCGTTGACATCAGCGGAGAAAGTGAACTGGCGGTTTCTTGATTGGTAGCTGTATGATGAAAACCACGTCTCCATAGCGAGCGAGTCGTCTGAAGCTCGTCGGGCGTCATTGTGGATGTCATGAAGATGTCCCGGTGCGTGACGATAGTCTAGACCCAGACGATCGTCTGTCATTACAAAGAAGTCTCCCAGGACATATTTGAGACCAGAAAGAAATGGCCTGGCCGATATCGCATAGCTGTGCTGAGAATTGTCCGAAGTCGAGCGTCTTTCGTAATACTCCCCCCAAGCATGACTTTCGCCATTGCTCTTGCTGTAGTTGAGATTCGTTGTAAAGTCTGCGCCACACCGTAGCCTGAAGGGCACAGTCTCATACCGGTATTCTCCACTGCTTCCGAAATTGAGATAATAACTGTGTGCGCTCGACTTCGCATCGCCAGCTTCAGGCGACACACCAACCACCCCTGATTCCCAAACCGACGAACTACTGTTGCTCTGGTTGTTAGAGCTTGCCCCTCCGGTGATCCGCAAGCGCAAATCCGTGAACTTCTGCGGAATGTAGTCTGGTATCTTGAATGTGACTTCACCTGCCTCAACCGATCGGGTAGTTGACAAGACAGCCCAAAATAAAAGAGAACACAACCCGAATACAAGCGGACGATTCCTGCCCATAGATAACTCCTGACAATAGAAAAGACTCTTACTTAGCGTAAGAATAGGCAGTGTTCCAACGGTTGTCAAGAGAAAATGGAGAGAATTGGAGCAGTGTTGTGGATGAGTATGAGCCCGACCCTATTCCACCCACACCTTTGCGACCTTCCAGCTTATCAGGCGTTCGTCATAGCAGAGTTGGAAGAAATTTGATGAGGAATCAACCACGGCAAAATACCGAAGCTTCGATTGTCCAACATCACTTGCCCAATCACCGGTAATGCGAGTGACTTTGTAGACCTTGCCACGCCAGCGAAAACGGCATGGTTTCAGCTTGTTCCGCTCAAAAAGAGCGATCACTTCGATGTCATCGTCCAGGTCTTGGTACATATTGCTTACATGCGCATTGCTGGATACTAGCGTAGGGGTCGAGCATGCTCGACTCGCGGGCGCAGCGTGCTGCGCCCCTACTCGCAATGCAAAGGCTCGTCGCTACATTTTCCGCATCAGGCCGACAACCTTGCCTGCGAGATAGAATCCCGGCGCGCTGCGCTCGATAATGATCGGACCGAAGGCGTCATTCTCCGGTTGCAAGCGAATTCGTTTACGTTCGGGATAATAGCGCTTGACCGTGGCTTCATCGCCAATCACGGCCACAACAATGTCGCCCGGATCGGCTGCCGACTGTTTGCGAACCAGCACAAAGTCGCCGTCAAAAATACCGGCGTTTTTCATACTGTCACCTTTGACCCGCAAAGTGAACAGATCTCCGGAAGGCGCAAATGACCGGTCAACCACAATCCGCTCGGTGATATTCTCCTCCGCCATCAGCGGCACGCCGGCTGCAACCTGACCTACCAACGGAACCATCATCGCCTCAGCGTTTTCTTTGACAAGCTTGATTCCGCGCGCGACCGAGGCGGACTTGGCGATGTAGCCTTTCTTGATCAGGGCGCTCAGTAGCGAGCGGACACCATTGGTCGATGTAATACCGAATTTCTGTCCGATCTCGCGGATCGTCGGCGGCTGGCCGTCACGATTGATGCGCTCTTCAATATAGGAGTAGATCTCTCGCTGCCGTTCCGTAAGGTCCTCGTAAGGAACCATTTTAACCTCCTGTCAGAGCGATTCCTTGCTCTTCAATGATTATACTGCACGCGTGTGCAGTCTGTCAATCATTTTAATCGTTCTTTTGGCAAAAATGTTTAGACGCGATTTGTCGATGCTTGTATAAAGGGAGAAATATTCGTAAAGGAAACTGCGCT
>JAPLUP010000485.1 GCA_026397575.1 Candidatus Zixiibacteriota bacterium | reverse complement strand
GACCAATAGCGGCGGCAACATGGAGGTCAATTCCTGACTAGAGATCGCGCCGAGAAAATGCTCCAAGGTTGAGCCGAGCGCGGGGTTGTCGGATACAAAAGCGTCGGAGTACCAAGCAGTCTGCTTGACGCCGATGCCATACTCCGCGAACCGGGGCGTTACAGTCTCTGCCGTAGCTTTAAGCGTGTTAACGCGAAACGATTTCGGCAGTGGCGTCAGCATCGCCTCAAAGAAAGCGGGTGCATCATCGACTAGCGGCGCATAGCGTTCAGCAAAGGGGGGAGGAATTGCGAGGGTCATGGCAGGCGGAGTATACCGGTCGCCAGCGCAGGAGTCAATCGACATTGTCGCCGATTGGATTCCCGTCCGGCAAAGCCGAATCTCAGACCTTCGCTGCAATGACGTGTCGAGGCAGGAGCGGCGCTTGACAAGCGGTTGGAAGTGCAGTAAGATGCCGCGTCACTGCCAGCTTATCGGGCTGGAAATCACTGCGCGCCGCGTGGGAACATGTCGAAGAAGAAACTGATACGATTTGCCGAGCTGACAACATTCCCCAATGTTTTTCAGTCACTGGTAGATCTTCGTGGCAAGTGGCATAGTGATTACTTTCACAATGACAATCCGATCGTGCTGGAGTTGGCCTGCGGCAGAGGAGAATACACGATTGCTCTCGCGCAGCGATTTGGAGAGAAGAACTTCATCGGAATTGACATCAAAGGCGCGCGTCTCTGGCGCGGGGCAAAGGATGCGCTGGAATTCAAGCTGGCGAATGTCGCATTCCTGCGAATTCCGATCGAGACCATGACCAATTGGTTCGCTCCCGAAGAGATCGCGGAAATCTGGATTACTTTCCCCGACCCATTCTTGCGCGAGGGCAAAGCCCGAAAACGGCTGACGTCGCCGCGCTTTCTGGCGCTCTATCGGCAGGTTCTGAAGCCCGGCGGGGTTGTTCACCTGAAGACCGACGAGCCCAATCTTTTTGCCTACACTCAGGAAATCGTGGCCTCGGAGAAAGGCATGCTGCATGAAGCGATCGACGATTTGTACCATAGCGGCAAAATAGACGAGGTACTGTCGATTCAGACAAATTACGAACGCAAGCATCTGGAAGCGGGACGAACAATCAGGTATTTAAGCTTTAGTTTCCTCCCCTAACAAAGCAGTTCTTATCGCGTCGGTTCGGCTGCCGGGACGCGGCCATAAAAATCGTTGCTCAATGCGTATTGTTGTGAAATAAATAACAAAATCGCTCAGATATTACTTGACAGCATCGTTCTTGTTAGTTAGTGTTTACTACGGGGCAGGCAGAACGAGGATCAATTGAGACGTACGGCTGACTTGAGAAAGCAGCAAATCATCGTGGAAGCCACCCGGCTGTTTAGTAGCCGAGGCTTTGACAAAGTCACGACCAAAGACCTGGCGGCTTCCTGCGGGGTCTCCGAGCCGGCATTGTATCGCTATTTTCCCTCGAAAGAAGCGATTTACGATTCCGTACTGAGTTCACTGGAGTCGCGATTACAGGTCAAGGAACTCTTTGACAGCTTGGAAAACGAACAGGATATCGAGAAGCTGCTTTTTGATCTGGCAAACGACATTTTTCAGTTCTTCCGGACCAGCCAGGATGTCTATCGCCTAATGCTCTATTCGACACTGGGGGGACATGCCAAGGCCAAGCGAATTTACCGCGCAATCCGGGGCACCTACGTGGATTTCCTCATCCGACAGTTGGACAGATTCACGGCCGCGGGCTTGATTCTGCCTAAGAACAGCATCATCACCGCTCGCTGTTTCGTAGGAATGGTTTTTGAATGCGCACTTTCCAGCACGCTCTGGAAGGGTTTCCTTGGCAAACGTTTCCATCCTGCAGATATAGTGAATAACAACATCCCGATTTTTGCACGGGGACTGCGAAAGGATGCACCGGTGGCAGGGGGCGTAGAATAGGATGCGGGTGATCCGTGCGATAGCGAAATTGGCTGAGGGGATTCCTCTCCGTCTGTTTATGACTCTTCTCGTGTCGGCAATGTTGGCGAGTGCCAGTGCTTCATTCGCACAGAAATCCAAGACCAATGCGTTCTGCCTCGATTGTCACAGTGACCAGACCGCCCAAGCTGAGTCAGGCAAATCGATATTCGTGGATTCAACGCAGTTGCATTCCTCGGTGCACAAGGAGACGAATTGTATCGACTGTCATGATCAGACGGATGCCAATTTCGACAACGTTCCGCATTTCCAGACCTACAAGTCGGTCGACTGTCAATCCTGCCATCGGGTTGAAGGTGAAACCTGGATGGAATACTTCTACAAGATGCTAAAGGATCGCGGCCAAAAGGAGATTCCCGACTGCAAGGAGTGTCATGGGACACACAATGCTCAAAAGGAATTGAGCATGAAACTGGTCTGTGACCGCTGCCACCAGGAAATCGCCGCCAAGTATCGCCAGAGCTATCACTACCAAAAATATCAAGAAGACACGCGCCGTTATCCGATCTGCACGACTTGCCACGATGCGCACTTCAAATCGAAGAAGGAAGTGATGTCGGAGAAGGAGTTCAAGCAGGAGATCGTTGATATCTGCTCCAAGTGCCATCAGCGCGATATCGAGACCTACCTGCACTCGCGGCACTATCACGAAATGGAAGCAGGGAACCCCAAAGCTCCGGTTTGCACGAGTTGTCACGAGAATCACGATATCCGCAAGCCGTCCGATCCGCTATCGCGGGTCAACATACTGAACCTTTCCAACGTCTGTAACGGCTGCCATCCGGGACATAAAGAGAGTCTTCACCACGGACCCGGAGTAGACCCGGCTTCAATATCCTGTGCCACCTGTCATACCGGTCACCAGACCGATATGGCTTCCATCAACAACTCCATCTTCAAAGAAGGTGGCATTGTCAATCGCTGCAATATCTGCCACTCATCCGAACGCCATACCAGAGAGAATCTGGCACACGGCAAGCTGATGCTGCTCCAGAAGGACGGCCTGGAAGCCAACTGCACGCAGTGCCATATTTACCATTGGAATTTGCCCGGTCTGGATAATGAGGCGGTCAAGCATCGTCGCACCGAATGCGTTAACTGTCACGCGCAGGAAAACCGCGATTACAAGAAATCAATTCATGGCCGGGCGCGGGCGCAGGGAATAATGGAGGCTCCCACCTGCACGACTTGCCATGGTGAAAAGGACATCCAGAAGACCAAAACACAATTCACCGCCGAAGGAATAATCAAACTCTGTTCGTCCTGCCATGCCGACAAGGACAAGATGCTGAAATTCCAGGTCAATCCCTATGTGGTTGAAGGTTACAAAGAGACATACCACGGCAAGCTTTTTGAAACCGGCACGATGGACATCAAGTTCGCTGTTTGCACCAATTGCCACGGCGTGCACACAATTCAACAGCCGGATGATCCCGAGTCGAGTGTCAACCGCGGACATATCGTCCAGACCTGTAAGCAGTGTCACCCGCGCGCTAACGACAGATTCGTGTCCTACCTTGTGCACCCGATCAAACCGACTCAGGCCGAGATTCGCCTGGGAAGCGAACTGGCGAGCAAAGATTCGGTTCTGACAGCAGTGAGGACAGACTCGCTCAGTCGAGGACACCGGGAACAAGCTCGGGGCGGTTGGGCCGGATTCAACTCACTTGTGACCACTTTCATGACGATCCTGTTAATCGGCGTGCTCGGGGCGTTCGGATTTCATACTATTTTGTGGTTTCAACGTGGTATCCGACCACGTGTGCGCCCGATGGTCATCTACTACAGTCGCATCGACCCTTTTCATCGTTTTCTGCATATTCTGATAAACATCAGCTTCCTTACGCTGGCGTTTACGGGACTGCCGCAGTCGTATGCGCACACCGAATTGGCCAAGTGGCTTTTCCAAAATGTGATCTCCTTGCACACGGCACAGACCTTGCACTATATCGCGGCGGCCATCACCGGATTCTATTTCCTAGCCCATCTGACATTCCTGCTGATCAAGACTCAGAAATTGGGCTGGCGGCAGATGCTTACCGGACCAAACACACTGGTGGTCCGCAAGAAAGACTGGTACGACTTAGTCGCCCACATAAAGTGGTTCTTCGGAAAAGGTCCCAGCCCCGAATTCGACCGCTGGACTTATTGGGAGAAGTTCGATTACTATGCGGTATTCTGGGGCGTTTTTGTGATCGGTCTTTCGGGTCTGATGCGATGGCAGGAGGAATTCTTTGGCAACCTGTTAGGCGGCGCAGTCATTAGTCTTGCCGACACCATCCATAGGGAAGAAGCTCTACTGGCAACGGCTTTCATTTTCATCGTTCACTTCTTCAATACTCATTTACGCGCAAGCAAGTTTCCAATGGATGTTTCGATCTACACCGGCAGGATTAGTGAACACGAGTTTGAGGAAGAACGCCCTGCCGAATACAATCGGCTGGCAACAGAGGGCAATCTTGAAAAGAGACAGATCAGGCCGTTAGGATTGATGGCATCAATATTGGCTTACGCCTGGGGTACGACAGCTCTTCTGATCGGCTTTTTCCTCCTCTTTCTGATCATTCTCGGGCATTTTACCGCAAGGTGAGAGCATTTGACGGTCGGACATAAGGCATGTGCAGATAGAGTAGCAATCCCACAAGTGGACGAATTGGAGCAGTGATAATGAAGAAGATTTTCAGATGCGCACGGGGGACAGCATTGTCTATGACACTTGCGCTGGTAGCCACGATCGGTATGCTAATGAGCAATTCGGTTGTGGCCGCGCCGACGAATGAAACTTGCCTGCAATGCCACAGCGACAAAACACTGACCGGCAAAGACAAAGACGGCAACGAGGTCAACATGTCAGTGGATGCGGACACCTTCAAGATCTCGTCTCATGGCAGTATGTCTTGTACCGACTGTCATACCGACCTCGCTTCCGCCACCGATTTTCCACACGCAGATGTCCTTAAACCGGTAGACTGCGGAACCTGCCATGACGATGTCAGCAAGGTTTTCGCAGGTTCGGCACACGGTGAGGCTTTGCAGAATCCGAACGCTCCAACCTGCGCTTCCTGTCATGGTAAGCACAATATCTATCCTCATTCAAATCCTGCCGCTACGACTTCAGCAAAGAACCTTCCCTATACCTGCGCATCGTGCCATCACAAGATTGTCCTCAAAGAGGATTCCGATATTCGCATTACCGATTCTTTCGATCGTTACATGCGCGGCATCCATGCCGAGGGAATATCCAAGGGCGTTGGCTCGGCGGCATCATGCAATGACTGCCACGGTACACACGATCTATACAAAGCGTCCGATCCGCGATCGCTTGCCTACAAAATGAACATCCCTAAGACGTGTTCCAAGTGTCACAATGACATCTACATTCAGTATGAACGTGGCATTCATGGCAAGGCACTGGCCGCCGGTATCCTTGATGCTCCCAATTGCACAGACTGTCACGGGGAGCATGAGATCCGTAAAATCGATGATACAAACGCGCCGGTAAATCAGTCCAATCTTGCCGAATACGTTTGTGGCAAGTGCCACAATAACCCGCAGTTGGTTCAAAAATACGGACTACCGGAAGGACGTTTTACATCTTATCAGGACTCGTATCACGGGCTGGCAGTTCGTGGTGGTTCGTTGAAGGCGGCGAATTGCGTTTCGTGCCACAAAGCTCACGACGTGTTACCTAGTAGCAACATATTGTCGTCAATCAACAAGGACAATATTGTACAAACCTGCCAGAAGTGTCATCCGAAAGCAAACCTGGGATTTGCCACCAGTTATACTCACAAGACAGCATCGATCCAATTCAACCGTCTCGACTGGTGGGTGAGGTTTATTTATATCATCGCCATCGTCGTTATTATCGGTGGCATGCTTGCCCACAACGGTGTGATCATCGGCAGCTTTGTGGTCGAAAAGCATCGCCACAACAAAGGTCTGCCCACAATAACGCGATTCACCGGC
>JAPLUP010000011.1 GCA_026397575.1 Candidatus Zixiibacteriota bacterium | reverse complement strand
TGGCAAAGCCATCTACAGCTTGCGCAAGTCCACAGTCGAGCCGGTGATTGGCATCATCAAAGAAGTCTTGGGGTTCCGTCAATTCTCGCTGCGTGGGTTGGGGGCAGCAGCGGGCGAATGGTGCCTGGTGTGCTTGGCGTTTAATTTGAAACGATTGCATGTTTTGTTGGGCCACTAATTCTCGCTGCCTCCCCTCACGCCTACTGCCTGAAATCTGAACCAGGTCGAGGCGATGGAGAGGTCGATTGAGCCGAAAAAACGAAGCCGAATTCGCAGGTAAAGTGGTGACTCGACACGCCTTTAGGTTACAGCGCAGACGAAAATGACCTCGTTTTGTCGGTGAAGACGGCATCACAGGTTCCTCTCCGACAGGCTGCTAGCGCGAAACCCTATTTTCACGCTTATTTTCGGTCGTTTTCAGAGAATGGTAGTGTCCCTGTAACCAGCAGGTAGTATTCTTAAGGCATTGTCCATCTGGACCGGGGCGGAACGCGGAAGCTGAGCAATTCGTCAAGCGTCCAGACATGATCAGTTAGGCCGGCTGCCATTGCAGGTGTTACTTGACGCCAGTGTTTGGGTGTGCCATGACCATTCTTGGTTGGTATCGGCGGCTCAAGTTTCTCTCGCAAACCTCGATGTGGACAACAGAAATGATAGAACGCAAAAGCCAGTGCCAGTTGATACTTGAGATAGACGCGCTTTTTGGAAAACGCGTTCACTCGGCGTGTCAACCGACGCGAATGTTGACGGATGGTGAGATTGTTGCGCTCCACGCCCCAGGTCGAGATGGCTTTGCTGATGGGGGAGACACGTAAGCAGGCTGCCACCTGGGCTTCTGTTCCATAGATGATGCGTGCGGCGATCTCCACGAGATGTCCGTGTTCCTTTTTCTTGATCACGACCGCATAGACCAAATCGGTGGGCACTTGCAGATACGGTGATGGTGGGCGACCTTGCTTGAACCGACGGGGTGGAGTCACCCACATCCCATACACTGCCAAGAGGGCCTCCGCGTAGTGGGGCAGATCGTCACTGGTAAAGAACGGAATGTGGCAATCCAGCCGTGATTTCAGGGCTTTTATGAACGTTTTGGCATCGGTCAGGGTGCGCTTGCCCACTCGCCAAGCCGGTACCAACTTGTGTACGGGATCAAAGGCGGTCCAAATCCAGGTATCTCCATAGCGTCGGGCAAGTTTCTCAAACACGGTGAGGTGATCTTCTTTCTTGTACACAAAGGTCCACAGTTCATCGAGTTGGCATTCCGTGAGATGCAAGTTGCGAAAGAAATAATGGATGAGTCGCAGACAGTGACGTCCGACACGGGGCAACCAATGGCTCACGGTATCCTTGTCACATTCGATGTTCCGCCCTACCGTGCGAATCGATGCGCCTTCGGCTAACTGCCGGATGCCATCGCGAAAAATCCGTTTGGATGTTCGGATTCCGGCATAGGCCGTGCCAGTGCGAGCCGATAACCAATGACCACATTCAAGGCAGACCAAGCGACGCGCACCGCACTGCCAGCCAGCAAACTGCAAGCGAGCGGCTTGTCCTGTCAAACCGTAGTAACGGCAGTGCCGGTTCCGACAATAGCCAGTCGACAAATCCATTGCGGTTACTCCTGGATGAGATCATCATCCAGGAGACCACAACTTCGATGTCGTTGCAACGGTCAAAAATCCTACCTGCTGGTTACAGGGACACTACCCAAGATTGATCCCAACTTTTATCGGCCTGAACACGCCGAGCGACTGGCTCTGTTTGCCGGGCAAGCCGCGCTGGCGTTGCAAAATGCGCGACTGTTCCGGTCGGAGCAAGAACAATTTCGCCGCTTGCAAGAATC
>JAPLUP010000672.1 GCA_026397575.1 Candidatus Zixiibacteriota bacterium | reverse complement strand
GAAGCTGACATACCTTCCGCAGTATATCAATGACAATTACTTGTTCGATCGGCTGAGTGACTTCAAGAAAACGCGGCTGTTGGGTTCCGTCGGCAGCAGTTCGGAGATCAACAGTCAAAATCGACCGGTTCTGACACATTATCAAACGCTTTATCGTGCCAAGCTCAGCAATTTGGACAGCCGTATTGCATCATTTGTGTTGGAGAAGCACTGGTGGCATGTAGCCTTGCCGATACTAATTCTCGCGCTACTAATCGCGACAATCAACCGCAATCGACGGCGGAGATCATACGGGCTATTCCTTTATTTCGTCGCCGGTTTGATATCGCTGTCATTGGAGATGATATCATTCTACGTTTACCAGACGCAGGCGGGATCTCTCTACTCAGAACTGGCGGTCTTTATCGGCGCTTTCATGTTTGGTCTTTCGGCAGGTGCGTACGTTACATACAAGACTGCAGCGAAGCATGCTGACCTAGGCGCGCTCTTGATGTTGTCGGTGGCGACGCTAATCTTCGCGGTCACATATCAGGGCGTCCCCACGGCAATGCTGCTGACATATCACCTGTTTTTTCTGCTGACCGTTGCGCTGGGAACCGGTAGTCTTTTTGCGGCAGCCACGCGTCGGTACTATGAGTCGGACCCCGGACGCAATCGTGGAGCGGGCTACGGGTTCGAGTTGGTTGGTTCGGCGGTCGGCGCGATCCTACCGACGACCGTGTTTCTGCCCACAATCGGGCTGACATGGTTGCTGGTATTGGTCCTGTTGATTCTTTCGTGCGGAATTGTCGGCTGCTTGCTGACATTGCGACAGCGGTAGGCTTCCGGGCAACTATGCCGTGCGCGCGGGCGGACGACTGAGGTTGCGTGTTTTGAGGAGAAGTTGGTTTCTCGTAGAACGTGACTCGCCGACACAGGTGACGTAGATCGCGGCTCGGTCGGTAACCGGACAGGCATATTCGCAGGCGCCACAACCGGTGCATAGTTCGGGATCGATAGAGGGACGTTTGACTTTGACCTCGTTCTTCTTGCGGTCAATGGCGGTTTCTTCGGTAAGGTAGACGGCTTTAGGTGACGTCGGACACCATTCCTCGCAGACGATACAGGGAATCGCCATCGCCCAAGGGAGGCAACGGCCGCGGTCGATAAACGCCGTGCCGATGCGATTTGGCGGCACGGTCTGATTGCCGACTTTTCGGGTCAATGTCAACTCTGCAATTGCGCCGGTTGGACAGACCTGCCCGCAGAGGGTGCAAGTGGGTTCGCAGTAGCCGATACGAGGGATCAATACCGGCGACCAAATCCCTTCCGCGCCGGCTTGCAACAATGTCGGATGGAGTGCATTGTTGGGGCAAACGCGCATACACTGTCCGCAGCGAATGCAGCGCGCCGTAAACTCACTTTCCGATAATGAACCGGGAGGCCGAATCAGACGCGGATCGCTGTTGACCTCGAACGCATCCCCCGAACGCAACAATGGTACCAATGCTACGCCAGCCGCCAACGATGTCATTACCATCCGGCGTGAGACATCGACTTTCTGCGTGCCGACGGGATTGGCTGCTGTCACAGTTTGTCGTGGATAGAACCTGAACTTAAGCGATGACTCCGGACAGGCGGCCTGACAGTTTAGGCAAAGATGGCATTCCGGTTGCCGCCAAACAGCGCCGACATCAGGACCGTCGGCCCCCTGACAGGCGATCAGGCATTGATTGCAGTGATTGCAGCTTGCTTCGTCTTTTTGTAAGCCAAACAATGTCCAGCGCGAAAACAGACCGAGCATCGCGCCAAGCGGGCATATTGCGCGGCACCAAAAACGAGTAATCAGACGGTTCAGGATTAGAATTACGAGGAAGAAACCACCGATGATCAGAATGCCGTGGAAATGCGCCTGCCGGTACGGCAACAGCAGTGACGCGGTGACATCATAGACCGATTGCGCTCCGGTCGCCAGAATCGGCACGCCAAGTCCCTTGACCCAACCAAGCAATCCCAATGCGGCGGTGTGAATAGTCGGCAATACGGCGGTACCTATGGAACGCGCCAGCAGCGAAAGTGGGTCAAGGAGGCCGATCTGCAAACTACCGAATAAGGCTGCCGCCAGAAAAATAAACAGGATGTAGTACTTGATGCGTTGATACTTGCCGTAACGGTTGGATTTGATCTTCCGCGCATTGCTTGCCACGCCCTTGGCTCCACGAATTTCGGAAACCCAATGATTAAGTGATCCCATGGGGCAAACCCAGCCGCAGAAGAAGC
>JAPLUP010000567.1 GCA_026397575.1 Candidatus Zixiibacteriota bacterium | reverse complement strand
TGTAGTTCTTTAACGAGGTCGCGCAATTGGGCGGCGCGTTCAAAATCTTCCGCTTCAATCGCCTTCTTGAGTTCGTCTTTCAGTCGCGCCTCTTCCTTAAGCGGCTCCATTACCAGCGCCCCGCCCCGCAGCCGTTTACCGCGGTGCAGGTTGGAGCCATGTATCTTGCGCAGCAAATCGGCCAGCGGTTGTCGATAGGCTTCGAAACAGTTGCCGCATCCCAACCGGCCGGTCTTAGCGAAAGTGTCATAAGACAGCTTGCAGACCGGACAGGTCAGTTCCGTCAACCGTCCGTCAACCTTGGTCGCCGATTCGCTAACCATGGAGGTCAGAAAATCGGAGAGCGGGAAAGGTATGTTCTTAAGCGGATTTGAGAAACCGCGTCGCTTGGCGCAAGTGCCACAGAGGTTCATAACCACTTTCTGATTATTGACCATCTGCGAAAAGTGAACCGTGGCTTCTTGTTTCCGACATTCTTCGCACAACATGGATGTCAACTCTTTTCTACCAGTATGCCGTTCAATAGCCGAAATTGCCGCGACGCGCGTTGGGCCAGCGATAAATCATGTGTCGCTACTATAATCGTCATATTTTTCTCGCGGTTCAGGCGCACCAGAAGGTCGTGCAGGGTTTGGGCTGTCTCGTGGTCAAGATTACCTGTCGGTTCGTCGGCGATCAAGATTTCCGGTGCACCCACCATCGCTCTCGCTACTGCCGCGCGCTGACACTCTCCGCCGGAAAGCTGGGCCGGTCGATGACTGGCTCGATCCGTTAACCCAACTTCGTCCAACAGTTTTAACGCAACCGCCGCCGATTTGTTCCGATTCTCACCGCGAACAAGTAAGGGCATCATCACATTTTCCAGCGCGGTAAACTCTTCAAGAAGATAGTGAAACTGGAAAACGAAACCACACCTCTTGTTCCGATACTGAGACAACTGCATTTCCCCGAGTTGATCGATCCGCTCACCAGCGATCGTCATGCTTCCCGTCGTAGGTCTGTCCAACCCACCCAGTAGATGCAAGAGCGTGCTTTTGCCGACGCCTGATGCGCCGGTAATCGCCACGAACTCTCCCCGCGAAATCGTTAGGTCGATCCCCTTGAGTACTCTTAACTCTCCGTTGACTGTCGGAAAGCACTTTTGCAGGTCTTTGGTTTCTAAGATGACGTTCTCCAATTTGCCTGACCCAAGTCCTATCTATGGTTATTTGTCGCCATAATTCCGGTTTTCCTTAACCCCAAACGACGCTGAACGTTAACCATGACGCAGTATGTCGGAAGGAAACAGCCGAGACGCCCGTCTCGATGGATAAAGCGTTGCCAAGAAAGAGATTAGGACGCTCGAAACGGCTATCAGGACAAATTCGTGAATTCGCATGTCAATCGGCAGCGTATTTATGAAGTAAATTTCACTGGGTATCGACACCAAGTGAAATTCCTTCTGCAACCAACAGGCGAGAAATCCAATACAGGTTCCGGCTACAGTGCCCACAAGTCCCAGCAAGGTGCCCTGAATCACAAATATCCTCATCACCTGTTGTTGTGTGGCGCCCATGGACTTGAGGATCGCGATCTCCTGACGTTTTTGCAGAACGAGCATGACCAGAGTGGAGACGATGCCAAACGCGGCGACCAGCACGATCAGACCCAGTATCAATGCCATGCCGTATTTCTCGAGAGTCATCCAGCTAAACAGGTTTTTGTGTCGCTCCGACCAATCGACGGCATAGTAGGGTTGGCCGACGTGTTCCTCAACCCTCTTGGCAATCTCACGCGAGCGGTAGACATCGGTCACTTTTACCTGCAAGTCGGTGACTAAGCTGTCGAGCTTGAAAAGATCCTGCGCTACCGGCATCCCGATATAGACCAGAGTGGCGTCGTATTCATTGAAGCCGGTCTCAAAAATGCCGGTGACGCGAAAGCGTTTGTATTTCGGCTGTATGGTTATCGAAAGTTTCTTCTGCTTTAGTGATGCAAGCACTACTTCATCTTTGATCTTTACACCGAGTGTTGATGCCAGTTCTCGACCGATGACTATCCCGGGAAGACTGTCATTGGGATCTTCGAGATTAAGCTGCCCCGCCACGATGTTTTCCGGCAGGCGGGAGACTTTGACTTCTTCTTCGGGAATGATGCCTTTGACGTAGACGCCTTCGTTGGCCTGACTTGAGCCGATGACCGACTTGGCGTAGATGCCGGGCGCGACCCCAATTACCTCCGGCACTTCCTGAACCTTCTCAGCCAACGAGCGCCAGTCGACAAAGCCTTCACCGGCATAGGTATAAACCGAGATATGTGCGGTTGTTTCGACAATGCGCTGACGAATCTCGGTCTCGAATCCATTCATCATCGACAGGGAGCAGTCAAGGGCAATAACGCCTAATGCCACACCCGTGATCGAAATCATGGAAATCAAGGAGATGAAGTTTTCACGCCGTCGGCTTCTAAGATAGCGCCCGGCGATGAACATTTCGAAACCCAAGGTTACTCCGGTTTCATTTGCGGAAAGAGAATGACGTCGCGTATCGAATGTTGGTCGAGGAGCAACATCGCCAACCGGTCGACACCAAATCCAAGTCCGCCGGTCGGCGGCATACCGTGTTCGAGACAGAAAATGTAATCTTCATCCAAAACCGCGGGAGCTTCCTCGTCACCGGCCTTAGCCAGTTCAATCAATTTGAGGAATCGCTCTTTCTGGTCGATCGGATCGTTTAACTCGCTGAAAGCATTGCCCATCTCCATCGCGCCGATAAACACTTCGAATCTTTCAGTCAGACCCGGCATGGAACGATGTGGTTTCGCCAGCGGCGACAACTCCAAGGGATAGTCGGTGATAAACGTGGGTTGGATCAGATGAGGTTCAACTCGTTCGCTGAACAACTCGTCAATCAGTTTGCCTCTGCCGACCATGCCCTCGACATTAACGCCGATGCGTTCGCAGAGTTTTTTCAAGTCAGGCTCATTCATCTCGGAGACATTCTCTCCGACGGCCTCGCCGATGCTGTCGAGCATGCGAATCTGTTTCCATTCGCCCCCCAACTCGATGGAGCGCTCGTTGAACGAAATCGTAGTCGTGCCCAGAACCCGATCCGTAACGGAGAGCAGCATGCGTCGGTAAAGATCCATTATATCATGGTAGTCCGCATAGGCCCAGTATAGTTCCACCATTGTGAATTCGGGATTATGATTGCGGTCCATACCTTCGTTGCGGAAATCCTTGCAGAACTCCCAGACTTTCTCAAAACCGCCGACAATCAATCGCTTGAGGTAGAGTTCGTCAGCGACCCGCAGATACAGCTGCATGTCAAGCTTGTTGTGATGCGTCGTAAACGGTTTGGCGGCAGCGCCACCATAGATCGGCTGCAAAACCGGCGTCTCAACTTCGAGGAAGCCTTCACCGTCGAGGAAGTCACGAATTGCACGGACCATCTGACTCCGTTTGCGGAAGACGTCTTTGACCTCGGGATTGGCAATCAGGTCGAGGTAGCGCCGCCGGTAGCGGATTTCCTTGTCTTGTAGACCGTGCCACTTTTCCGGCAGCGGTCGCAGGCTTTTCGCCAGAAGCAACAGGTTCCCGACCTTGATGCTACGTTCCCCTTTGTGCGTTACAAAGAGAGTTCCGGAAAAGCCGAAGATGTCACCGATGTCGGCCTTGTCGAACAGCTTGAAGTCGTCCTCGGAGACATTGTCCTTCTTGACATAGATTTGAATCTGCCCCCATTCATCTTGCAAGTGTGCGAAGACAGATTTGCCCATTACGCGAATAGTCATCAACCGACCGGCAATGCTGATTGTCTCGCCGGAGGCCATGAGCGTATCGAAGTTGTCAAGCAGTTGGCGAGTGTTGTGCGTTTTGTCAAAACGATAGGCGAAAGGCTCGATGCCACTTTCGCGCAGGCTCTGCAATTTCTGTATCCTTACTTGATGCTGATCGGCTATGTTCTCGCTCACGAATTGTCCTTCCTCGGATTGTCGAAGACTGTCATCTCCTGACGGAGCGCTTACTTGTTCCCGAAGGTTTCTCTCAATTTCCGGCAGACGATCTCCGGCACCAGATCTTTGATTGCGCCATTGTGACGCGCCACCTCTTTGATCAGATTGGAACTGAGGTAGACCCAGCGCAACGACGGCATCAAGAATACTGTCTCGGCTCGGCGCAGTTGTTTGCGGTTCATCAAAGCCATCTGAAATTCGTATTCAAAATCGCTGACCGCACGCAATCCACGAATGATTGCACAGCATTGCTCTTTCTCATACAAGTTGGAAAGCAATCCTCTAAATACGATGACCCTGGCGGTAGGTATTTCGGCCAACGACACCTGGGCCATTTCCATGCGCTCGGCATGTGAAAAGAGCGCCTGCTTGTTGGGATTGTCGGCGATGGCGACCAGAACCTCGTCAAAAAGCAGCGACGCCCGTTTCACCAAATCAACGTGACCATTGGTGATCGGGTCGAAACTTCCCGGATAGACTGCGCGTCTCAAATTTCTCTCCTCAAAATCCAAATCACTGTATTGCCGTACTTTTTGTCCCGCGCCAACCGGAAACCGGCGTGGTCCAGTTCGCGGGTTTCATGCCTGTCCATCTCCAAGCAGACAACACCCTCCGGTTCGATCAGGTTACTGCTGCGGAGATGCTCAACCACCTTCTGCGGATAGCCCTGCATATAGGGTGGATCAACGAAAACTAAATCAAATTGCTCGCCGCGCGCAACCCTTTTTCCCACAGCGTCATAGTCACCGAGAAACGCGCGGCAGCGGTCGCCAAACCGCGCCCTTGCGATATTGGCCTCGATTGTCTTGACAGCAAAGCGGTTGTCATCGACAAGCAGCGCCGATGCCGCCCCGCGCGAGATCGCCTCCAACCCCAGACTGCCGGTACCGGCAAAAAGATCAAGCACCTTGGCGCCTTCGACGATTGGTGTGAGAATGCCAAACAATGACTCTCGCACCCGCGCCAATGTCGGGCGAAAACCCTCAAATTCGACCGTCTTCAAAATGAGTCCGCGCCGTTCTCCGGCGATGATGCGAATAGGCATGGCGAATTATAAGATGACCGGAGCTTAGACCAAAGGGAATTCGTGGGTGAGTGGCGTCCTGATGTTGTGCCACAAGGCGGATTTCACGGAATGGGGAGCAAGTCGGTTTCCCCCTTTAGCAAAGGGGGACCAAGGGGGTTGTAGGCGCGTTTTGAGCAAGCAGAAGGACAACCCCCCGTTAGTCCCCCTTTAATAAGGGGGAATAGCCTGTCCTCGTTTCAATGTCTCTGCGAATGAACCCCTGAGATAGCCTCAGTACGACTGACGCGCACAGAATGCGGCGAATGCCATCGGGAAAACCGGTTTTTACTTGACAATCATCAGTATTATCCCTATCTTAATCACCGATTAGAAGTCTTATCGTAGCTATTCCTCACCTCTTGGGAGGGCATCATGCCTCGTTTGACAAAGTCAGTCTTAGGGTTCATCACCGCAATTTTGTGCGGTTCATTGTTTGCGGCCAACACTCAGCCGACGATCCAGTCTTTCAAAAAGATGCCACTGTCATTCACCAAGAACATGGGGCAATGGGATGAACACGTTTTGTTCCGCGCCAACGCCGGTGGGGCGACTATGTGGTTAACCAAGGAAGGCGTCACCTACCAATTCACCCGACGAATTGCCACGCGTAGCGGCGCGGTCTCCGCGCCGGGTGTATCGGTAGGTCGGACATTCTTGTCTGACCCTGGACAGGCGGGAATGCCTATCCTACCTGGCGACAGGTACGAAAAAGACTCCATCGAGCAATTGGTTCTCACCGCCAAATTCGTCGGTGCAAATCCGAATCCAGAAATCGTGGGTCAAGGGCAAATGGAATACAAATGCAACTACTTCCTCGGCAACGACCCGTCCAAATGGCACACTGATGTGCCCAACTACGAAGCGATCACGCTCAAAGAGATCTACCCCGGCATCGACCTGAAATACTATGGCAACGGTGACGGCAAGATCGAGTACGACTTCATCATCCGAGCCTGCACCGATCCATCACAGATTGCCATTCACTACGATGGCGCAACCGAAGTCTGCGTCGATGATGAAGGCCGATTGGTCGTCGAGACCGAATGGGGGAAGGTGACCGAGCGAGCACCGCTAGTCTATCAAGTTCCTAATGGTAAGCTGAGGGAAATTGAGGCGCAGTACTCCCTTCGCGAGAAATACACGTTTGGGTTTATGCTGAGCGAAGAATACGAGCCGGAATATGCAGCGGTAATTGATCCGGTGTTAAGCTACAGCACTTACCTCGGCGGAAGCAATGATTATGACGTTGGATATGGGATTGCCGTTGGTCTCGGTGGCTTTGCCTATGTAACTGGAAGGACGGCGTCCACGGACTTCCCAATCCAGACTCCATACCAGTCGGATCAGGGTTGGGACGATGTGTTTCTCACGAAATTCAGCGCCATGGGCAATTCGCTGGTTTACAGTTCATATCTTGGCGGGAATGGCCCCGAAAGTGGTACCGGGATTGCCGTTGACAGCACCGGCAGCGCATACGTGACGGGATGGGAAGACTCCAACAACTTCCCAATTCACAACTCCTCGCAGACAGATCTCGGCCGCAGTGGTGTGTTTGTAACGAAGCTGAGCCCCCTTGGAAATTCACTTATATACAGCACTTGCTTTGGCGGAAGTATGGATGACCAAGCTCTCGGAATCGCGGTCGATGGCAACGGTTGCGCCTATGTAGCTGGGGTTACATGGTCCACCGACTTCCCGATTTGTAACCCATACCAGTGGTCAAATAACGGGGGTTACTATTTTCCCGTGGACGCATTTGCCACGAAGCTGAGTGCGTCCGGGAACTCGCTGGTTTACAGCACTTACCTCGGCGGGACCAACGACGACGTGGGTTATGGCATCGCTATCGATGACAGCGGTTGTGCTTATGTGGCTGGCGGCACACGATCCACCGACTTCCCAACCAAGAATCCATACCAAGGAACGTGTCAAGAGTGCAATCTCTATAGCTATGATGCGTTTGTCGCTAAGCTAGGCAGTTCCGGCGACTCACTGGTTTACAGCACCTATCTAGGCGGGAACAACGATGACAACGCTTTCGCCATCGCGGTAGACGTCGGTGGCTTTGCATACGTGACAGGCAGATGTGGCATATTTCCGACCCAAAACTCCTACCAAGGTACTTATCAAGGGGGGGGCTATGATGCTTATGTTACGAAACTGAACGCTTTCGGCGACTCGTTGATTTACAGCACCTACCTCGGCGGGGGAGGCATTGATTATGGATACGGCATCGCGGTCGATGGCAGCGGTTGTGCCTATGTGACGGGCGAGACTTCTTCTTCCAACTTCCCGATTCTGAACCCCGGTCAGACGAGCCAGGGCAACAAAGACGGGTTTGTCACGAGGTTGAGCGCCATCGGCAACTCGCTGGTGTACAGCACTTGCCTTGGAGGAAGTGGTGATGATGGGGGCTGCGGCATCGCGGTCGATGGCAGTGGCAGCGCATATGTGACGGGTTGGACCCAGTCTTCCAACTTCCCGACTTTGAATCCCTATCAGGCGATGCTTCGAGGCGACGGAGATGCCTTTGTGACCAAGCTTAATGATTCGCACTTCTGCCAAGAGTTCGCTGGCCTCTTCTGTGACGATTTTGACGACATGTTAAATCCGTTGTGGTCACAGACCGAAGGGTCGTGCGTGTGGCTGGCAACGGGTGGTGTCTTTCAAACATCGTTAGTTGGAATGCAGTTGTCTTGTGTGCAGAGTGTCGGTGACACGACTTGGCGAAACTATTCCTTTGAAGCCGACGTTCGCGGCAATGACGGAACGGACAAAGTCCTTCGGTTTCGCCAGCGGGATGCTAATACTCGTTACTGGGTCAATCTTCGCAGCGATTGGCAGGGACAGGATGAACTGCTGTTGGGCAAGCAAGCAGGCGGAATCGAGACTATTCTACAGACAGTGCCACATGTCAGTCAAAATGGCGTTTGGTATCATCTCAAGGTCACATGTGTCGGCAGCCACATAAGAGTCTCAGTCAACGGGAACGAAACCATCGTCTTTGATGACGTCATTGACCCGATTCGCTCCGGCGGCATCGGACTTGTCTGTTTCACCGGCGGATTTGGTTCGTGTGATATTAGCTTCGATAATGTTCGAGTCATAAACATTGAGTACGGCGATGCAGATGCTTCTGGAGGGGTTGATATTTCGGATGCTGTTTATTCGATCAGTTATATCTTCAGCGGGGGACCAGCGCCTTCTCCAGTAGAGGCAGGCGACGCGAATTGCGATCAGGCAGTTGATATCTCGGATGCGGTCTATCTGATCGCTTACATTTTCAGCGGCGGACCCGCGCCGTGCAGCGCATTTTAGGGCAACAACGGAAACAGGCGTGCTACCCGTTCCCGTTGCCGTTGAGAGAATGAACAATTACGCCATCCCTGAGCAAGATAGTGCGCTTGGTGCGCTTGGCGATATTGGGATCGTGGGTAATCACCAGGATGGTCGTTCCTGATGTCCAGAGTTCTTCGAAGATATCAATAATTTCGCGACCCGATTTGCTGTCGAGGTTTCCGGTCGGTTCGTCGGCAAGCAGCAACTTGGGGTTGTTCGCCAGCGCGCGGGCAATCGCCACTCGTTGCATTTCGCCGCCGGATAACTCGGTCGGTTTATGGTCCATGCGGTCAGCCAATCCGACGCGCGACAGCAGCATTGTCACCCGCTCCTTGCGCTGTTTGGCGGGAGCGCCGGCGAAGATCAACGGCAGTTCGACATTCTCAAAGGCTGTCGCGTAGGCAAGCAGGTTGAAATTCTGAAATACGAAACCGATCTTTCGATTCCGGACTTCGGCGAGTTGGTTATGATCAAACGTGT
>JAPLUP010000584.1 GCA_026397575.1 Candidatus Zixiibacteriota bacterium | reverse complement strand
CGCCAGTCAGTACAGGAGTCAGGGCGGGAGAGAGAGGGGAGGGGCAATGGCGACGAAGCAATCTGCGCGCCTGCATCGGAAGAGCGTAAATCGAGATTGCTTCGTCGTGATCCACACCATGCATCACCTCTCCGCACTCCTCGCAATGACACGGTCCGGGCTTTTTCAACGGTCCCAAGACGAGTGAATTGTTCCAAGTCGAAACTATGGGAGGAGTCTGATCGGACTCAAGCGCGGCTAAGTTTGGGAACTAAAAAAGTCGGATTCTGAGATACCGACCCGGATTCTCGCGGAAGTCCTTTAGCAGCGCGTCGGTGCGATCGAGGGCTCGGGTAAAGTTGATGTAGAGCGAGTCGTTGGTCAGCATCTTGCCGATAGTGCCCTCGCCGGAGCTGATCCGATTGGTGATTTGCTTCCAGCTCTCGACAATTTGTTTGATGTCCTGATACGGAGCGGGATCATAAAGCAGTCTACTCAGTGTGCCTTGGCCGGTCGTTAGCGAGTCAAACAAATGGTTGGTGTTAGTCAGCAGATGTTCTCGACCGCTTCACCCCCTTCGGTAATGATGGCTTCAATCGATGCGGACTTGGCGGCCTGAATGTATCCACCGTCTTCAAGCATTTCTTGATCGGGAGAGCCAACACTGATTTCGACCGTCTTGTCGCCCAGCAATCCGAGCGTACCGATGATCGCCTTGGAATCGGCGCGAATCAGGTTCTGCACGTCGCGATCAACTTTGAGAACGACGATCAGATTTCCAGGTTCGGTTTGCGAGAACTCGACGTGTTTAACCGTTCCGACGCGCAGACCGGCCAAGCGCACGGTTGAGCCAGTTTGCAGGCCATAGATGTCGGTGTATTTGACGCGCAATTCGTAACGCCGTTTCCAGACACCCTCCTGATCACCGACGGCAAACACCGCGATAACCAGAATCAGTGCGGCGACGGCAATGACTACTCCCACCCGGAATTCTCTGCTCATCAATTGTACTCCCGCCCGCAGGCAAGGTATTCGACGATAAAAGGATCGGTGGATGCCTTGAATTCGTTTGGAGTGCCGCAGAACGAGACTCGCCCATCGCGTATGAGGGCAAAACGGTCCCCGACATAGAAAGCGGAAATCAGATCATGCGTCACCACAATAGAAGTTACGTCAAGTCTTTCCTGCGTGTTGCGAATCAACTCGTTAATTGTCTTGGCCGTCATCGGGTCCAGGCCGGTGGTCGGCTCATCATAAAGCAGGTAACGAGGCTGATAGGCCAGCGCGCGCGCCAGTGCCACGCGCTTACGCATGCCGCCGGACAGCTCAGAAGGCATTAATTTCTGAGTGCCGGGAAGTTCCACAAAGGAGAGCACTTCCGCTACCCGGTCGGCGATTACACGCTGGGTCATGCTTGTGTGTTCATGCAACATATACGCCACATTGTCCTCAACGGTGAGCGAATCGAACAGCGCCGCCGACTGGAAAAGCATCCCCATCTTTTTACGTACCGGCACCATTTGCTCCTCGGAGAAATCGGTCGTGTCTTCATCGTCAATGATAATCCGTCCTTCGTCTTTATCCATCAGCCGCAGGATCAGTTTAAGCAAAACCGATTTTCCGCAGCCGGACTTGCCAAGGATAACCATAGTCTGCCCTTCGCCGATTTCCAAATCGACGCCACGGAGCACATAATTGCTCTCGAAGGTTTTGTGAATGTCCTGCAACTTTATCAATTACTCACCCTATGAGACTTCAAAGACGAGAAAGAAAATCTTGACCAGGAGAAAGTCAAACAGAAAGATCAGGATTGACGATGTTACCACCGAGAGCGTTGTCGATTTGCCGACGCCCTGTGTGCCGCCGCTCGTGTTGAGCCCCAGATAGCAGCCGACCGTGGCAATAATCGTGGCGAAGACTACCGGTTTAACCAGTCCGGTGAAGACGTCCTGCAGGGCCAGCGCCTGAACGGTACTCGACTTGTAGTAGCTGTAGTCGAGTCCGAGCGAATAAATCGAAATGATCATGCCGCCGACGATACCGATCAGATCGCCGAGAATAGTCAAGATCGGCAGCATGATAACCAAGGCGACCAATCGCGTGGTCACCAGTTTTTTGACCGGATCGGTGCCCATGGCGCGCATGGCGTCGATTTGTTCGGTTACCTGCATGGAGCCAAGCTCGGCGGCAATGCCCGCGCCAACCCGTCCGGCAACGACCAAAGAGGTGAGAACCGGTCCCAGTTCGCGTACAATGGAGAGCGCCACTACGACGCCGATATAGAGTTTTGCACCGAAACGCGCAATTTGGTAGCCGGTTTGCAGCGCCAGAACCATTCCCGTAAAAAAACAGGTGAGCAGCACAATCGATAGCGAGCGAACGCCGATTTGCTCCATCTGCTCGATGATAGTTTTGAAATAG
>JAPLUP010000182.1 GCA_026397575.1 Candidatus Zixiibacteriota bacterium | reverse complement strand
CAACGAAAACGCTCCATCGAGAAAGCCAATCATCAACGCGCGATGCTGTTTTTCAGCAAACTGCTAGGGCATTTCCGAGGTCGACCTGACGCCCCGCCAACAGGCGGGGTGGTGCGCCAGCTGAGAGTTCCACGGCCCTGTTGCAACATGAAACCCCTAGTTCTGCCATTTTCTCGAAATGCTCGGGCTTGTCGGCGGCAACAAAGATTCGGTCGCCAAGGAGTTTGAGCGCCTCCGGATCGGTGTCGTTGGCGGAAACAAGGTCCTGAAAAAGCTGCAGAGTAGCTGGCGCCACAATTCCCGTGGGGTACTCAACAACATACTTTAGGTAGGCCTCTCTGGCTGAGACCTCTTGATTTCGGGAGTCAAAGGCGAAGAATTCAAGCTGTGCGAGCTGCTCGACGACCCCAGAGAGAGTGACGGATGTGATGCACCGTTTGTTCGTCGCAAGTGCCCGTTCAATCCAAATGAGAGAACAACGGAATCCAGACCGCATCAGACCGCAGTCGTAGAGTTCCTTCAGCGTGATCAGGACGTTTTTTTCGTTAGCGTTACAACTCACGTACCGCTGCTGCATTTTGAAAAGCGGCTCGAAGATGGAGCCGATCATCCCATTAAAGTGATATTGAGTAATGCCGACATCGCCAGCAATTTGCTTTGCCTTTTCGAGTGCGATTTCCCCTAGCCTGATCGTTGTCCCTCTGCCATACGTCGAATCGAAAAGAAACTCCAGACTCAGGCCTTTGTCCCCCATTTGCTTGACAACCCCTTCGCGTTCAATCCCCGACTGACAGGTGGCGACAATCTGCACTTTGTGCTCGATAGCATCGCTCAGCACTGTGGCAAAGTTCGGCACCTTCACGAAACTCTGCAGATCCTCGATCACGAAGAACCTGTGATAGCCGTCGATAGGCCGGCCCGGATAACGATACTTGTCGAGACTCATGAGATTCTTGCGAAAGAGGTACAGCCAGTAGATCTTTGGGAGTTGTTTGAGTGCCTCGTATACCGACCGTGTCTTGCCGCTCAGTGATTCCCCCAAAACCAGCACGTTTCTGCCCACGTCTAGCGCACTTTTGATTCGGTCGTCTTCCGGTCGCCGAAAGAAGTACTTGCGATAGTCTCGGTCTACAAGAAGATCCTCCGGTCGCAACTGCGAGGGCGAGATCTGACGTGCTCGCCAGATTCCCCGTTCCTCATCCCGGCGCGTCAGCCATCGTACCCCCCAGGGATTAATCGCCGACAAAGCCTTTATCAAGAACTCCATTATGCCAGTCCCCCACTTATGAGCTCCGTGTCAACAACCCGAACGCCGACTTTGGAAACAACAATCTTGGAGTCTATTTGACCCCTCCTCTTCAGATTTGCCTCAAATTAGCGATTTTCAGTTTCAGCGTCCACGCTTTTTTGAGCGTTTCTCTTACGCTCTTTCTGCCATGAGACTTTGCCGAGAAGTTGGCCCCTCCGGGAATATCTTCCCGTTCCGTCACATCTTGCGCCGCGCCACTCCGTCTGGCATGAATGCTCTTCCAGCTTACCAATGCGTCAGGTCACGCTCCCAGCACTACCCAGTCCCCACCGCTAAGACCTGACGCAACAGTTAAGGGTTGGCCCCCTTTCGTTCTGGCAGGTCTTGATCCGGCAGGGTGTAGAGGGCTGACACTCTGTCTTGCGATGAGGTCTTGAGGTGGAATGTATGATGGCCCTTTCCGAAGCCGGATTGTGACCTGCCAGCTCCAATGTTTCTTGTCCCACATTGCAGAAACGATATCTTCGAGCCATGGGCTTGCGTTTTCCATCCCAGCAGCATGGCGAGTGCTTCTTTGTGACCACGACGTTTCGCGATTGGCAGCCTCATGGCAACAGTCCTGGCTTCTACGAAGATCTGGTTGAGTCGCTTCGTTTCTGTCTCGACAAATACGCCGCCCGGCTCGCTGGATATGTACTGATGCCGAGCCACGTCCACTTGGTTGTATTCGTCAACGGGATTCAGCTCTCCAGAATGATGCGTGACTTCAAGAAATACGTCGGCCAGAAAATTGCTGCGGATCGAGGAATCAAAGGCGGAATCTGGATGCCGCGGTATGACAGAGTTGCGATTTGGAGTGCGGAAGTGATGCGCACGAAACTGGAGTACATTCATCACAATCCGGTGAAGGCCAAGCTAGTTGCAATGGCGGCCGATTGGCGGTGGTCGAGCGCCGTGGATTATCTGACGGGCGGTCAGGGACCACTGCCGGTATGGAGAAACTGGTAGAGGCGTCAGGTCACGCTCCCACGGCACAGCACTTCCACCGCTAAGACCTGACGCAACAGCAAAAATGCTCTTCCAGCTTACCAATGCGTCAGGTCACGCTCCCACAGCACCACACCTCTACCGCTAAGACCTGACGCAACAGCAAATCTGCATTTTCCACCCTCCGGGAATATCTTGCCCTCCCCGTTTGTATCATATATAAATCGACTACGGCAAACACAATTCTATGCCGTATGTCGCGTAGGGGCGCGGTCTCCGCGCCCGTCAACTAAGGAGGAATGAAATGAAACACTTGCTCGTTTTCGCCCTGTTCACCGTCGCGCTTGTCGGTATGGCCTTAGCCGACGATGTCGCCATCACCGTCTACAACCAGAATCTGGCGCTGGTTAAAGAAGGGCGCACTCTGGACTTCCAGAAAGGCGTCAACAAGATGAACCTCACCGACGTGGCGGCGTTTATCGACCCAACCTCGGTGCATTTCAAATTGAAATCCGGCAGCGACAATATCCAGTTGCTCGAACAGAACTATCAGTACGATCTGGTGTCGTCCGAGAAGATCCTCCAGAAGTATCTCGGCAACGACATTGATGTCATCATGAAAAACGGTGACGTTCTTACGGGGAGATATTTATCCTCGTCATCCGGCTATCTGGTGCTGCAACTCCCCGAAGGGGCGATTCGACTGATCAACGACAAGGAAATGCTCTCCGTTACCGCACCCAAGCTCCCCGAAGGGCTGATTGTCGTGCCGACCCTGCAGTGGCTGCTCTCCAGCGATGTGTCAGGAAAGCGCGATGTTTAAGTGAGCTACTTGACCAGCAACATCAACTGGCATGCCGAGTACATTGCGCTGCTCGATGCCACCGACACCAAGCTGCAACTCTCCGGCTGGGTGTCGCTCGACAACAAATCCGGCAAGACCTATCGTGATGCCAAACTCAAGCTGGTCGCCGGTGACATCAACCGTGTGCAGCCGCCGCAGCAACTGATGTACGCCAAAGCAGGCCGAGGAATGGAAACCGCCGCGATGGATCAGGGTTTTGAAGAAAAGGCGTTCTTCGAGTACCACATGTACACGCTGGGCCGTCCGTCGACGATTGCCGACAACGAGACCAAGCAGGTCAGCCTGTTTGAGCCTGCGAATACGCCGGTCAAAAAGCTTTATCGTTATACCGTTGCCGACGGCTCCAAGGACGTGAATGTTGTCGTTAAGTTCAAAAACTCTGAGGCGAATGGCATGGGAATGCCGCTGCCCGCCGGCAAGATCCGGCTGACCAAGCTCGATACTGACGGCTCGGAGGAATTCCTTGGGGAGGATCAGATTGATCATACTCCCAAGGATGAAGAAGTCGAGATCAAGGTCGGCAACGCCTTTGACGTCGTCGGCGAAACAAATACGATGGAATCGAAGCAGATCAGCAACCGCGTACGTGAGCTAACCCTCGAAGTCAAGCTGCGCAATCATAAAAAAGAAGACGTTACCGTGAGTGCTTTGTATAATGCTTGGGGCGACTGGCAGGTGTTGGAAAGCAACTTTACTTACGTCAAGAAGAATGCCCGACAGATCGAATTCACCGTGCCGGTTGCCAAAGACGGCGAGTCAGTGTTGCGGTTCAGAGTACGGCTCAACGGCTGACATTTCCTTTGACATCATCGGATCGGTTTGTTAATTTGGCCGATGCTTTGTGATGCTATTCACTAGGAGGAAGGATCAGAGATGAAGAGACTATCCATATTAGCGTACCTAATCTGTTTTGCGACAGTGACATACGCACAGCAGGGAGTGCCGCCGTATGATGTCTTAATGCGTTCAGGAAAAATCTATACGCAGTCAAAAGATTATGTCAAGGCCATGGAGTTGTTCAGCACCGCTGTCAAGAACTACCCCGATGAGCCCGAAGCACGCTACTGGCTTGGTACTCTTTATCATGACCGCTCCAATTTCAAGGAAATGATTTTGCAGTTTCGTCAATTCAACGAGATCTACGCCAAAGCAAAGTCGTCGGGTGACAAAAAGCTGATAAAGACCTGCGAGAAGGACGACATGCCTAAGCAGATCAAGGATTACAGCCAGTCGGCCTTCATGAAAACCTTTTCTGACGGAGTAGTGCAATTGAAGCACGCCGATTCGCTTGCGAGGGAATCGCGTAACCTGACTGACGATACCGAAAAAACCCAGCAGCAGAGACTTGTTAATCAGCTCTTTGACAAAGCGAACAGCCTGTTTGCAGAGTGTCTGACTATTGATGATACCGTCTCAGGCGTTTACACCAACATCGGCTTGGTTGAAAGCAAGAAAGGCAACAACCAGGGCGCTCTTGACATGTACCGGAAAGCACATCAATTGGCGCCGAACGACCATCAACTCCTCTTCTCGCTGGCGTCTACATTTTCCAGTCTCCAGCAGAATGATTCAGCAGCTCTCTACTTCGGTGCCTTTGCCGACAAAGATTCTCTCAATCGCGAAGCTGCTCTAATCAATCAGGCCATGTGCTATCAAGCGATGAACGACGAGAAGCGTTTTGAGGGGAGTCTCGACAACATCATCAAGGTTAACCCGCAAAACGCCGAAATCCTGTACCAACGAGGCGTCCTGTACGTTCGTCAGGCTTCCGCAAAGGTTTTGACGGATTCTACGGCGCTTCTGGACAGTATTGCGCAACGGCGCCCCAATGATGAAGCAATCGAGAAAGCCAAAGCCGACTTGCTATCGTACCGCCGCGGCCTCTACGAGAAGGCATTCCCCGATTTCAAGGCAGCGGCCGAGTTGACCAAAACCGACCCCGACTATTGGTATTGGTTTGGCACTACCGCCATGCTGACCGACAAAATGGACGATGCGCGCACGGCCTATGCCAAGTGCGTTGAGGTCAAACCGGATAATCAAGATTGTTGGTGCCAACTGGTTCTCGTCTATGCCAAGCTGAAGCTGCAAAAGGAATTTGACGAAGCCAGCGCCAAATGCCCCAAGAAATGAAGTAGTGACTAAGCAGAAGTCTGAAAAGGAGCGTGCGAGCGCTCCTTTTTTTTGCATAAACGTAACGATACATCTTACTATGAACAGCCATGACTAAAGAACCGTCGCGCTTGATAGAAGTCTGCCTCTTTGCCTCGCTGCGCAAGCCGCTAACGTATCGCGCGCCGGCCAGTCTCTTTGCGTCCGAATTGCTGGGGCGGCGAGTGATCGTACCGGTTGGCAGGCGCAAGCAATTGGGGATAGTGACCGGTCTTGATGTCGTCTATGAGGGTGACACGAAACTAGTCGATTCTTTTGCCGATCTGCAGCCGGTGATGAACTCTTCCGAATTGCGATTCTGCCGATTCGTGGCGGAGTACTACTTCGCGTCGCTCGCTGAAACCGTAAAATAGTATCTGCCGCAGGCGCTAACCGCGCAGATGAATCAGACGTTAGCGCTTCTCGACCGGGAAAAGCTGCGATCACTGGCAGAATCAGGGGACAAGTCAGCCGATAAGCTACTGGCATTGCTGCGACAGCGCAATTCTATGTCTGCACAGCGGGCAAGCGGCATCTCATCCGAAAAGCTTAATCAATATCGCGATCAGGGCATTGTCGATTTTCACTGGCAGGTTCGAGAAGGTCGCTCCTCTGACATTGATTACTTGGTCAAGTTGAGCGGCGATGCCACGGCACCTGATCGTCTTGGCAGCAGGGAGAAAGCGGTTCTGGCCTACCTTGCAGAGCGCGGCGCTGCCGATCTCGATTCCTGCCGCCGTGACCTGAAAGTCCCGCGCCAGCTTATTGCCAAGCTTGCGCAGAAAGGGCTCTTGGAATTGACCGAGAGACCGCCGTTTGTCGACTTGCCGTCGCAGGTGGCGGTGCGACCCTTCGCGCTGAATGAACATCAACAGACCGCGGTGCAGGCAATCCGCGAATCGATCACCGCCTCAGAATTCGCTCCGTTTCTACTCCATGGCGTCACCAGTTCCGGCAAAACCGAAGTCTATATTGCAGCGATAGAGACGGCGATCTCCCTCGGAAAGGCAGTCATTATCATCGTGCCAGAGATCGGCCTGTCGCAGGCGATCTATTATCGTCTTGAAGCTGTTTTTGGCAAGCAGCTTGGGCTGATACATTCACGTCTCAGCACCCGCGCCCGGCTCGACATTTGGCAGAAGGCACGCTCCGGTGACCTGAGAATCATCCTCGGTCCCCGCTCTGCAGTGTTTGCACCGCTACCAAACGTGGGTCTGATCGTTGTCGATGAGGAGCACGATCAGGCTCTTAAACAATCGTCGCCTGCGCCTCGTTATCATGGCCGCGATCTGGCAGTCTACCGCGCGCAGTTAGAGCACTGCACAGTGGTGCTCGGCAGCGCGACCCCATCAGTCGAAAGCTATTACAATGCTGTCATCGGAAAATATCGGCTTTTGGAACTGCCGCAGCGTATCGACAACCGACTGATGCCGCAAGTTACGACCGTCGATCTTCGCGAACAGTTTAAGAAACGCGGTTTTGCGTACCTCTCCGATCCGCTTACCGCCAAAATCACCGAAACCATCACCGTCGGTGGACAGGTGATGCTGTTGCTGAATCGCAGGGGTTTTGCACCATCCGTGCATTGTTTCGAATGTGGCGCCAAGCTGAGCTGCAAAAACTGTGCCGTTTCTCTGGTCTACCACAAGGGCAAGCATCGACTGGTGTGCCATCTGTGTGGCTACAACGAACCCTATCCGGAAGTTTGCCCAACGTGTGGGAGCAATCTGTTTCTTTACAAAGGGGTCGGAACCGAAAAGCTCGAAGAGGAACTGCACCGACGTTTTCCTGATGTTACCGCCATTCGCATAGACCTGGACTCCACCCGTAAACAAGGGAGCTTCGAGGATCTCTATCATCGCTTCAAATCGGGTCGTGCCCAGATACTGATCGGTACCCAGATGATTTCCAAAGGTTTCGATTTCCCCGACGTCGCCCTCGTCGGCATTATCTCCGCAGACACCGCTCTCGAATTCCCCGATTTTCGCGTTCGCGAGCGCGCCTTTCAGCTTCTGACTCAGGCCTCTGGTAGAGCTGGGCGGCTCAACTTTGCCGGCGAAGTCCTGTTGCAGACGCTACACCCTGACGACCCCATCATAACGCTTGCCACCAAGCACAACTACATCGGTTTCTACGAGCGCGAAATCGCAGAACGCCGCGACCTGTTTTTCCCTCCGTTTGCCCACTTGATACTGATCGAGATTCAGTCACCGGATGCGTCGTTAGCCGAGTCTGCTTCAAAAGACCTCCGTGGGCAATTGGCTAAGTTTCATTCGCGGTTGTATCGCCTGATGGGGCCCATCGCCGCACCCGTATTCAAGCGCCGGACTCTATTCCGCTTCCATCTACTGCTCAAAACAACACGCGTCAAAATGACCTTATCATACCTTGGGGAGGTTCTTTCCGCCAAAGAGTTCCAACGTTCCGCCAAACTTAGCGTAATTGTCGATGTCGATGCGGTCGATATGATGTAAGGAGAATCAAACTTGACAACACTAAGCTTATCACTAACTTCCGAGACCTGTTGCTAAGGACATCGACTATGGAAAAGACTCTGACGCGACAAAAGACAGTTACGATGGATCAGGTGATGCACAATGAAGATGTAAACGCCTGGATCGCCAAAGCCGACTTATATCTCGGTCAGCTGGGCTACACCGAACATGGCCAGCGCCACTGTCGTCTGACTTCCAAGATTGCCTACAACATTTTGGAACGGCTCAAAGTCGACGAACGCCGCTGCCAGCTTGCCGCCATCGCCGCATACTTGCACGACATCGGCAATGCGATCAATCGCGAGTATCATGCGCAGACGGGCGCGGTCCTCGCGTACAACCTCCTGCGCGAAATGGGGATGCCGGTAGAAGAAGCCATCGATATCGCCGCCGCGATCGGCAATCATGACGACCACCTTAATCAGCCGGTTTCTGACATCGCGGCCGCCGTAACTCTCGCCGACAAATCCGACGTACACTCCTCACGCGTGCGTTCGCTGACGCAGTTGACTTTCGATATCCATGATCGTGTCAACTATGCCGCCAAGTCATCGTTCCTGCGTGTAGATACGGAGAAGCAGACTATTGCCCTGGAAATCAAGATTGATGATTCTGTTGCTTCGGTGATGGAATACTTCGAGATTTTCCTCACGCGTATGTCGATGTGTCGCGCCGCCGCCACTTATCTGAAAATGAAATTCGAACTCGATATAAACGGATATAAACTCCTGTGAGATCCAAACCACTAACCTACAAAGATTCCGGAGTGGATATAGCCAAGGGCAATGCGTCAGCCTCCCGCATCAAAAAGCTCGTTCGACAGACCTACAACAAAAGCGTTCTCAACGAAGTTGGTTTGTTCGGCGGCTTTTATTCCGGCAAATTTCCCGGACTGCGCCATCCGGTGCTGGTGTCGTCAACCGATTCAGTCGGCACCAAAGTCAAACTGGCTTTCCTGACCGGAATCCACAACACCATTGGACAGGACATCGTCAATCATTGCACCGATGACATCCTCGTGCATGGCGCCCGCCCTTTGTTCTTTCTTGACTACTATGCGACGGGCAAGCTGGAACCGGACACGGTTGCCGAAGTCGTTTCCGGCATGGTGCGCGC
>JAPLUP010000229.1 GCA_026397575.1 Candidatus Zixiibacteriota bacterium | reverse complement strand
AGGTCTTTTACAACCGCATCCGCCATCACTCGACTCTCGGCTACTTAAGTCCGGTTGACTTTGAACAAGGAACACAATATGCTTAATAAACTGTCCACCAAACCGGGGGAACTCCAAACCCGACCTACGGAACTACTAGTCTACTCACAAGTCCACGTTGGTCAAGCGGGAATGCGCGGACACATGGCAGGAATACATGGCCACACGGCAAGAACGGCGGGCACACGCCGTGTGTCCCTACTTCGCGGACTTCAGATGGAAGTAAATCTCGTTTTCGATGTAGGCGGTATAGCGTGTCGCCTGATTGGTGAGCACTTTGGAGCGTTCGGCGGCAATGCGGTCTTTTTCCTGTTGGCTGAAGACATAGCCGTGTTCGTAGTCGAACCAGAGCTGGCCGGTGACATCGACGCGGTCAACGCCTTTGCGGGTTAACGTGTCAGATTCCATCACATCAAACGGCAGGACCAGGTTTCCTTTGTAGTCGATCACCACGCACTTGTGACCGTCGACATCGACAAAGTCGGTTACTTTGTAGGTCGTGGAAGCATCCAGTTTCTCGCCAGAGGGCATAAAGACTTTGACAGTCTGCATCCAGATATAGCCCTTGCCGACCGGTTCATCGGGGAATGTCGGTTGCGATTGTTCGAGGTTGGATTGCGCGTACTCTTTCCACTGGGATTCTTTGTCATCGGATGGAAGTTCCAAGGCGGAAATCTTGCCGTTGGCAGCCATCTGGTAAACCAAATTCTCCGTGCGTGACACTACTTTGATCGTGTTGTTGGTGTCCTTCTCGCTCCAGCTCCAGGTCGAGGCCTCGTTGATCTTAGCGCCCCCTTCCGACAGAATCTCCACGACCTTCTGAGTCATCTCCCCTTTCGACTTCGACAGCGAAGATACTTCGCCGGAGTCACCCATAGAGATCTTCTGCTCGTTGGTCTGTTCATAGACCAATTCGCGATCGGGCTGGAACTTCATTTCGAGCTGGACCTTTTTCGAGGACCGTTGGCCGCAGCCGGCGATCAGTATCGCAACGAGGAGTGGTAATGCCACGATTACTCGCAGATGGGGGGGCACCCCGGTATGGTCTATCTGGGAGGTTCGGTGTAAGCGGTGGGGCGCCCTAAACTTGAAGAACCACCCTAAGCGGTGGGATGACCAAGTTGAAAATTGCATCGCACCGACCCGCAGAAGCCGGAAGCCATGCGAAACAAAGCCTGTGCAAGTTTTGACAAATACCGACATTGACCAATCCACTGCGACGGTTACAGCCGTCTGCCCGAACCCACGAAAGCATGCGAGCGCGACAAAGACGAAGGTGATCCAAGAATCCCAATCGACATCGTCAATATCTCACGATAGCGCTGTATCTCTTTGGCCGACAATTGTCCCTCATGCAGCTTCGACAGCTGCTCAGTGTAACTGTCACCGATCGACGTATATGGACCGTAGGCGACAATCGCCGTCTCCACCTTTCCAACGTGGCCATGATAAGCGAAAGTCAGGACAACAGCAACCAACAAAACCGCAGCCAGTGACAGCAGCGCCGGCGCCGGTTTGAGCCATTGAGGTAGCAACAGCGCTTCGAGACGGCTCCAAATCGAAACCGGCTGAATTACTATCCGTTTATGAATGCGTTGCCGCATCTCGGCAAAGTAGGCGTCATCGGGAAGCCGCACCTTGCGGGACGACATGATCCGCAAATAGCGCAGTTCCCTGTCGATCTCTTCCCGGCTCACCCCCGCGGATGCTTCCAGCCGCGCCAATTTCGCCGCCGCGTCGCTTTTCAGGTCTTCGGGCGTCAAATCAAGCAAGGGATGGTCGCGTACGGGTTTCCTCATTATCGTCATTTCCTTTCTTTGTCGTTTTTCAGCACCGTCCCATCCAGTAGCGGGCCGATCTTCCGTTTCACCTTGGACCGGGCTATAAAAAGATTCGATCGCACCGTTGCCTGCGGACAGTCGAGCATCTTGGAAATCTCCTCTTTGGAGAAACCCTCGATATCGTGCAGAATGATGGTTGTCCGTTGCTTACGCGGCAACTCCGCGATCGCCTTCTTTATCAACTCCAACGCCTGTCTGTCCTCATGCTCCTGCTCCGGAGTGGGGACTGCTCGGGATAGTTCTAACTGGTAGCGCCCTGAATCCTGAAATTCCTCGTCGCTGATATCGACATATTTCCGCTGGCGCTTGCGAATAATGTCGATGCAGCAATTGGTCGCGATCTTAAAGATGAAACTGGGAAAGTAGGAGTCGGACTTGAGCCGGGCAATATTCTTAACCAGCCGCACGAATGTCTCCTGAAGGATTTCGCCGGCTTCAGTGTGATTTCCCAGCATCTGATAGGCATGCGCATAGATCCGCTTCTCGAATATCCTTATCAGTTCATTAAAGGCCTTCTCGTCACCGGCTTTGAACCGCTCTACCAGTTCCGGAATGTTCTCATTCACCATTCCCCGTACTCCCCAACACTAGTTGATGACGCATAACGACCTTGTTTGTTCAAAACTAATTGCTGCAATGGATTCCAAGCTTAATCTGGTCAACGAGTTTTGTCAAC
>JAPLUP010000195.1 GCA_026397575.1 Candidatus Zixiibacteriota bacterium | reverse complement strand
GCATCTGGAGAGCGCAAATCGAGATTGCTTCGTCGTTCTTCACACCCTGCACCACCTCTCCGCACTCCTCGCAATGACACGGTTTGGGCTTTTTCAACAGCCCCTGAGCGCTTAACCGGGTCAAATTGCGCACAGTTGATTCAAGAATTTGCAGTTTCAGAGCCGACGCCTGAGAAGAAATTCAGCAGTTTAACTGGGGCAATTGACGGTCAACCTCAAGACAATGCCTGACAAAGCATTATCCAAGGTCATTCACGGCATCCAAAAACAGCTGCTGACCTCAAGCCGGAGGCAGAACCCTCCGAAATAGAGAATGGAAAGCAGAACTATACTATCGGTTAAGGATGAAGCGGTTGTTACCGATAAAATTAGTGAACGAACGAAGGAGAATAGCAAACCCATACACTCGGGAAGGGGGGTTTAACTGATCAAGCCCGCTCGCTGTCTAACCGCAGTGAGTCGAGGCAACCCTTAATAAGGTTAGAAGGTCTAAGTTGCTCAGGCCTTGGCAGACATAGGACGTGGCTGGAACAATGCGAGCAGAAGTAACCAATCGTCGGTAAGGAATCCGACAAGGACACTCAAGGAGGATTGTGATGGCATTACGCATCAACCACAACATTGCTGCCCTGGACGCCCAGCGCAACCTGGCAAACACAGGTTCAGCCATCGGTAAAGTGATGGAGAAGCTGTCGTCAGGCTATCGTATTAACCGCGCTGCCGATGATCCGGCAGGCTTAGTCATTTCCGAGCAGTTCCGTGCTCAGATTGCCGGTCTCGGCAAGGCAATTTCGAACTCGGAAGGGTCGATCAACATGATCCAGACTGCGGAAGGATCACTTAACGAAATTTCCGGTCTGCTGGTGTCAATGCGCGAATTGGCCATTCATGCGGCTAACGAAGGCATGAACGACAGCAACCAACTCGCGGCTGATCAAGCAGAAATTGAAAACGCTATCGCCACGATTGACCGAATTGCGGTCAACACCCAATTCGGTACCAAGAAGCTCCTCGACGGCACCAAGGACAACATTGCCACGATCACTACCGCTAACTCGTCCGGTCTGTCGATTCTGAAGAGCAGTCTTACTTCGGGCAGCCACTCAGTCACGTCTACCTTGACCGCCGCTTCCTCGGCGACAGTAAACACGACCTCACTTGGTATTTCGCTGAATGGCGCCGGCACTCCCGTGAGTTTGGAAGAGAAGATCCATAACCTCGATGTACTGCAGGCGTCTGCCGGTGCGGAGAAAGTCTCCTCCGCAATTTCCATTACCGACGCATTTAGCACGGGACTCAAACTTGCGGCCACTGCGCTTGCTGCGACCATTACCTCGACTGCCGCCATTGGCACTAACGGTACCGGTGTTATTGGCACCAGCCAGGGCGGTACTTACACTATAGTATTCAACTATCAGGAGAATGGCGAGGCGGTTACCGGTGACCAGACCCTGTCGGTCGCCCTCGAAGGCGTGACCGCAGTTGGCAAGGACGACGAAACTACCATCGCGGCCAAATGGAATGCTGCCATCACCGCCAATGCAGCCTTGGCCGGAAAGATCACGGCTTCTGTCAGCGTCGGCCACGTGCTAACATTCTCAACGGGCGTAGGCTCGCAGTTCAGCGCGAAACTGACGTCAAATACTGGCGTTACTACCGGGACTTGGGTCGTGGGTACGGCTACAGATGGTCTAAAGATGGGAACCACTCGTGTAAGCCGCGGCAGCAGTGTGAACACTCTCAACTTCACGGCGACAACGGTGCAGAACCCAGGTACGACTGCCGCCGTAACAATCGCCCCCCAAACCTTCACTTCAATGGCGACGCTTGTTACTGCGATCCAGACCGGTCTCACAACCGCTTTTACTGTTGGTCCCAACAACGTCAATGTGGAAGTATACGACACCAACAAACTGCGGTTCTTTACGTCCGACGAAGGATCCGACTACAAGCTCCAGCACAACACGACTGGCGTTGCGAGTGAGCAAGCGATGACCGTTCTTGGATTGACACCCGACACCCTCGCCAACTCCGGAACTGACGCCCTCGTCTCCTTTGACGGTTACACGACCTCGATCACTTCAGTGAAGTACGCCAGTACTTCAGATGTGACGCTTTACAACAAAGCGTCAGGTGTCGCCGGTCGTGGCAGCGTGAACATCACCGTTGGCACCGCTCCCCTTGGCCTTAACCTTGGCAATCTTTTGGTGGACGTCAAAGCCGCCAAATACGATGTTCGTCTTGATGCCGGCCCGGCGACCTCGGTGACTGCCGGCAAAGATGCCGTGGTATACAATTCCGACAGATCGCAATCGTTGAAGCTGCGTTACGCGCTGACTTCGCAGGGTGGTTCGGAAACTATTTCCGATACCGATTCGTCGCTGGTCTTCCAGATCGGCGCCAACGTCGGCCAGACCGCCGCAATCGGCCTGCGCAACATGGCGTCGACCTCACTTGGCAAGGCCCTTGCGGGCAACATGTTCGCCAGTCTCTCGAAGATTAACGTCGAGACGGTGTCAGGAGCCCAGGATACTCAGGCTGTCATTGATGCCGCGATTGACGAGGTGTCAACCAGCCGTGGTACTTTGGGATCGTTCCAGAAGAATACTCTGGAATCCAATATGCGCAACCTGCGTGTTGCTTCCCAGAACCTGAGTGCGTCTGAATCGAGTATTCGCGACACCGATATGGCTGAAGCCATGTCGGAGTTCGTGAAGAGCCAAATCTTGATGCAGGCGGGTGTGGCGATGCTTTCTCAAGGCAACCAGTTGCCTCAGATAGTGCTGTCGCTGTTCAAATAGTCTTAACCATTCTCATCCGCGGGAGGTCTAAGTATCTCCCGCGGTGAGGTCATGTGAGGTGATGTCCATGAGTGCGATTGACAGAATCATGACGGGAAACGAGGAAACCGTTGTTCCAACTACTCCTCATACCGCAGCTAAGTCGCAATCACCTAACATGGACGCTAAGGTGATATACCAATCACCACCATTGACGGTTTCGCCTGAGATAGTGACTGGGGAGAAGCACAAGGAAATCGACAAGAAACTTCTGGAAAAGATTGTCGACAAACTCAGTCAGCAATTTCGAAGCAAGAACACGTCGTTGAACTTTTCCATCGACGACGATACTAAGTCTCTGGTGGTAAAGGTGATTGACTCGGAAAGCGAGAAGGTTATCCGACAAATTCCTCCGGAGGAGATTCTGGCAATTCGGGCACGTATTCAGGAACTCCTCGGAGCCATATTTGACAAAGAAGCTTGATGTAATGTTGCGGTCTGAGGGCTAATCCCCTCGGACCGCCCTCTAACGATCAAAGGACTAACACTATGCCTGGACTTGCAGGTGCAATAAGCGGAATCAACTCGAAGCTCGACACGACGGCGATTGTCGATGCCATGCTCACCTACGAAAAGCAGAACGTCACGTTGCTGCAATATAACCAGTCGGTCAAGACCAACCAAATTACCACCTATCAGGCGATCAATACGCGGTTGTTAGCCTTCCAGACGCAGGCGGGATTGTTATCGCGCACCGATACCTTCGACGCGACGAAAATCAGCGTCTCCGATGAAGACTATCTAACTGCCACTGCCGGAAGCAATGCTGGTCTCGGAACCTACTCCCTGAATGTTACTGCTCTGGCACAAAACCATCAGATTGCCTCGCAGGGATTCAGTAAGGAGGAAGCTGCCAAGATCGGCACCGGCACGATCACTATTACTGTCGGCGACGCTTCGCCCAAAACGATCACGATCGATACCGGCAGCGGCACTCTCGATGGACTCAAAAATGCTATCAATAGCGCCAAAATCGGCGTCAAGGCATCAGTCATCAATGACGGCACGACATCCAATCCCTACCGACTTTTGCTCACAGCCGACAAGACCGGCGCCAAAAATAAGATCACTGTAAGTTCCAGCCTAACTGGCACCAAGATACCCGACTTTTCCAGTGCATCCTTTGATCAGGTGGAGAAGCTCTCTTTTGCCGCGGCTGCGACATCAACGCCGAACCTCGGCACCACAGCTTCCTACACCGGTAGCCAGAACAAAACCTACACATTCACCGTCGGTGGTACCGGTACCCAGACTGTGGGTTCCGGCGATATCACACTCAACTGGACCGACGGCACAAATAACGGATCAATCATAGTAAGCTCGGCTGACACCGAAGTGCAGCTATCGGGCGCCGGCTCGGACGGCCTGAACCTGTCCTTTGCTGCCGGGACATTGGTCGCTGGCGACAAGTTCCAGGTGCAGAGTTTTGCGCCGCTTTTGCAGCAAGCACAGGACGCCCAAATCTCAATGGGATCAACCTCGGGCGGTGGCTCACCGATCACGGTCACGAGCGAGACCAATTTCGTCAATGACCTGATTCCGGGAGTCACGCTGAACCTCAAGAAAGTTACGACTGTCAATCCGATTATCATCAACGTCGACCGCGACATAGCAAAGGTCAGCCAACAGGTTGATGATTTCATTTCAAAATTTAATGACGTCCTCGGCGCGCTTGACGATCAGTTCAAGTTCGACCCGAAGGCAACCGACAAAACCGGAATTCTCTTTGGCGACAACACTTTGATGATGGTGCAGAATTCCCTGCGTCGCAAGGTTTCGTCCAATATTGAAGGGCTGGACACGAAATACCGGATGTTGGCTGATGTTGGCATCCGATTCGGCAGTTCAGGTGAACTGACGGTGGCCGATCGGAGCAAGCTGGACACGGCGATTCGCGATCACCCCGCCGACCTGCAAAAGCTATTGACGTCTTCCGGCAGTTCCTCCAACAGCAAGATATCTTTCTTGTCATTGACGGACAAGACAAAGGTGTCTTCTTCAGGCTACGATGTCGACATCACGCAAGCCGCCGAGCAGGGTTATCTGCGGGGATCATCCATTGCGAACCCCGCGACCACTCCCGTGGTTATCGATACCACTAATAGGAAC
>JAPLUP010000196.1 GCA_026397575.1 Candidatus Zixiibacteriota bacterium | reverse complement strand
CCAGACTGCGCTTGTTGCTATCACTTTCCCCACCCTCCATCACGCGTTTACTCCCGCTCGATCTTGAGTTTCAGGAAATGAGTTGCGCAAGAGATGCAGGGGTCATAGTTGCGAACTGCCTGCTCGCATTGCCAGGTCAGTTTCTCATCGGACAGGTCGAGATGCTTCGGCACGAATTCAGCGAGATCGCCCTCGATCGTTTTCTGGTTCTGAGACGTCGGCGGCACGATCTTCGCATCCAAGATGATGCCTTCGTCGTCTAAACGATACCGATGATAGCAAATGCCGCGCGGAGCTTCCGAACAGCCGTAGCCAACTGCGGCGCGCGGATTCGTCTCCACGTATGGTTTATCCGGCTTTTCGTATTCGTCGATAATCCGTAGCGCCTCTTCGCAGGCCCAAACGACTTCCACGCTGCGCACAATGATGCTCTTGAAAGGATTGTTGCAGGTTTCGCCCAATCCGGCTTCTTTCGCCACCTGCTGTGCGAGCGGTGTCAAGCGATCATAATTGAGACTATAGCGTGCCAGAGGCCCGACAAAATAGGCGCCTCGATCCTTAAGAACGGAATGCAACGCGTGCGAGTGTTTGGCATGCTCTTCGGCAAAGTGCTGCTCGTAGTCTTTGATCTCAATATCCAGTCCCTTGTTCGAAACTAAGCGGCCTTCAAAAAGCGGATACTCGTCCGGATGCCGTAACGCGACAAACTCGTAGTCGCGCTCGAAATCGGGGAAGCTCAAAGTGGAAACCCACTTGACCGTCTCGACCGCAGCGTCCCGCGCCCACTTCAACTCTTCCGTAATCGCCTTAAACTCCGCTTTGTCGGGAGCTTTGTAGAATCCGCCGACGCGAACGTTGATGGGATGAATTTCGCGACCACCGACAATGGTCAGCAGGTCATTGCCGACTTTTTTCAGACGCAGACCACGCTGAACGGCATCAGGATAATCCTTGGCCATCCGGATTGCGTCTTCGTAGCCGAGGAAGTCGGGAGCATGCAGCATGTAAACATGCAGCACGTGACTCTCGATCCATTCGCCGCAGTAAATCAGACGCCGCAAGGCGCGGAGTTGACCATCTACCTTCATGTCCAACGCATTCTCCATGGCGGTGACGGCGCCCATCTGGTAGGCAATCGGGCAGATGCCGCAAATTCGCGCAGTGATATCGGGGGCTTCTTTGTATTCGCGGCCGCGCAGGAACGCTTCAAAAAAACGAGGTGGTTCGAAGATCTTGAATTTGACGTCTTCAACCTTGTTGTCTTTTATCTTCACGTAAAGCGATCCCTCGCCCTCGACACGGGCCAGGTAATCTACTTTGATCATCCTATTGCCTTTCATGCGCATCCCCCTCTTTCCTGAATGTGTCGGAACAGGCGTTGAAGCTGCGATAGGCGCGTATCAATTGTTCATCAGTGACGCCGGATTTATGGAACTGCTCGCTTAGCGAGATCGTGTTCGCCGTCTCTTTCGGACCGAAGCAGCCGTAGCAACCGCGGTCAAACGCCGGACAAATCGCGCCGCAACCGGCATGAGTCACCGGCCCCATGCAGGGGGCTCCCTGCGCAACCATGACGCATGGAGTTCCTTTCAGCTTGCATTCTACGCAGACGCCGTAAGCTGGTGTGTTCGGTTTGCGCCCGTTGAGGAAGGCGCTAAGCACTTCCACGAGCTGCATTTTGTTGATCGGACAGCCACGCAGTTCAAAATCGACAGACACGTGGTAGCCGATCGGCGTAGACTTGTGCAGCGTCTCGATGTATTGTTGGGAAGCGTAGACATAATTGGTGAAATCCGTGACGTCGGCAAAATTGCGCAATGCCTGTATGCCGCCGGCTGTAGCGCAGGCGCCAATCGTAATGAGATACTTCGACATCTTGCGCACCTTCTGGATGCGCTCGGCGTCATGGGAGGTCGTAATCGAACCTTCCACCAGCGACAGGTCGTAGGGACCCTTCGTCAAGGCGCGAGTCGCTTCCGGGAAGTTGGCAATTTCGACAGCGCCGGCAACCGCCAGCAACTCATCTTCACAGTCCAGCAGGCTCAGTTGGCAACCGTCACAGGAAGCGAATTTCCATACTGCAAGTTTCGGTTTAGTATTCGTGGGCATTTCAGATCTCCCGCCGTGCAAGAAGCCCGATAACCCGATCGTAAGCATAGACCGGACCGTCTTTGCAGATGAATGTGGGGCCGTACTGGCAATGCCCGCACAGGCCGATTCCGCACTTCATGTTGCGTTCCATCGAGACATAGATGCGGTCGAGTCCGAAGTCTTTCTTGATCAAGTCCATGGCTACGAAACGCATCATGATTTCCGGTCCGCAGACCATGGCGACGGTATTATCAGGATCGAGGACAAGTTTCTTGAGCAGAGTTGTTACTACCCCGACGTTGCCGTGCCAGTCAGAAGAGGCGCGGTCGACAGTTGCCAGAACTTCCATATCGAAACGGGCGCGCCATTTTTCCAGTTCACCGCGGTAGAGCAGATCATCAGGCGTGCGCGTGCCATAGAGCAGAAACACTTTGCCATACTTGCGACGCTCGGCCAGCACTTGATAAATGACCGGACGTAACGGCGCCAGACCGATACCGCCGGCAATAATCAGTACGTCGTTGCCGATGGCTTCCTGTACAGGCCAACAGCTTCCAAACGGTCCGCGCACTCCGATCGTGTCGCCAGCTTTCAGCTTTGATATCGCTTTGGTAACAGCGCCGACCGCACGAATCGTGTGAATCAGCGGATTCGCCAAGGACGGATTGCCACTGATCGAGATCGCGGCCTCTCCCACACCGAATTTGTATAGCATATTGAACTGGCCGGCTCTGAATTGATGCTCCGCCGTCCCACTCGCAGGTCTTAACTCTAAGGTATAAGTGTCATGAGTCTCCTTGCGATATTTCTCCACCCGGAAGATTTCCGGAGCCATCGGGGTAAGAACGGCTTCTTTGGGCGCCGCCTTGGAATCAAACACGGGTTCCATAGATGTCCAACAGTTGTAACCTTGTCGCTGAAAGCCGTTCGACGATGATTTTGACGAACCGCTTCAGCATTTCATATCCCAAATGATGATCTTCTTCCAGCTTTCCGCGTAAACACTTGCCATCGAACCGGATGGCGCGAGTCAAAACGACGGCCCGTGCATCAAAATGTGAACGATAGGGTGGCAGCAGCCACGACCAGCCCATTACCTCGCCATCTTCCAACGTCTCCACGGTAATCGGTCCGTGCGTCGGACTAAACAACTCCAGCGCTACCTTACCCTGACGAATGATGAAGAATTCCGAGGCATCTTGTCCCTCGCGAGAGATGAAGTCGCCGGCATCATACTTGACGTTCGATGCACAGCCCACGAGCAGCTTCAATAGTTCCGGCGACATGCCCGTAAAGAACGGGTGCGCAGCCAGAATCGGTTCCAATGTCTCCATCCTAAGGCTCCTTTATTGCCATGGTCGCTTTGTCGCTTTTATCGCCTGCCCGAATAGCGCGCGCCTCCTCGGTAATATCAATACCGACAGGGCACCAGGTTATACATCTGCCACATCCCACACACCCCGAAGTACCGAATTGATCCTGCCAGGCGGCAAGTTTGTGAGTCATCCACTGACGATAGCGCGATTTCGGAGATGTGCGGATATTACCGCCGTGAATGTATGAAAAGTCAAGGGTAAAGCAAGAATCCCAGTGTCGCGTGCGCTCGGCATTCTGAC
>JAPLUP010000112.1 GCA_026397575.1 Candidatus Zixiibacteriota bacterium | reverse complement strand
GCAAGGACGCGATTGTGGCCATGAAGCAAAATAAACCCAAGCGAAAACTGCAGGCACTTGTACTCAAAGACAAGGCGATCCCACGTCACGGGTACCCGATTTTCGTTGGAAACGAAAACGTCGGGCAGGTGACATCAGGTTGCTTTAGTCCGTCATTGGAGGTCGGCATTGCCTTGGGCTATGTCGGGAGCCAATATGGAAAAGTCGGAGAGACGGTTGATATCGACATACGTGGCAATCGCTATGCCGCCGAGGTTATCAAGGGTGCATTCTACAAGGAAGGCAGCCACAAGTAGGCCTGATGAAAGTTAAACTGTACTTCTCTCCACAACCTCTTACCGAAGCCAAAATCAGAGGTAAAGTAGCCATCGTTGTTGACGTGCTGCGAGCATCAACCACGATCTGCACAGCCATCCAGAATGGTTGTCGCGAGATCATACCGGTTGCCACCGTCGGTGACGCCGCCGCGATGCGCGCCAATCTTGATCGCGACAGCGTCCTGATCTGCGGTGAGCGAGAGGGTTTGAAAATCGAAGGATTCGACCTCGGCAACTCGCCATCGGAATACAGCGAGCAGGTCGTTCGCAACAAGATACTGGTCTTCGCCTCCACCAACGGTTCGCGCGCCATTCTCAAGTGCGCTCCCAGTTCGGTGACCTTGGTATGCGGATTTGTCAACCTTTCGGTTATTGTCGATGCTGTCAAGAAATTCGATAAGGATGTGGCTATCGTGTGCGCCGGAAAACAGGGCAACTTCTCGCTAGAGGACACTTTCTGCGGCGGCGCCATCATCGACCGCATGCTGGAAGGGAACAAATACGATATTTCCAATGATGCGGCGCAAGTGGCCCATATGTTGTATAAGAATCAGAGCGAATCGATAGAGTCGGTGCTCAATCAGGCCGATCACGCCCGCTATCTGATCGGTCTTGGCTTTGGCGGCGATATCATCACGGCAGCCACCGTTGATTCGATCGGTGTTGTTCCGGTCCTGAGTGGCAACAAGATAGTTGACGCTCAGAAGCACAAGTTGGAAGGAATGATTTGATCACGCGCCTTTTTCTTAGCGCACTCATGGTTCTAATCGGTAGTACGAATGCTTGGGGAGCGGGACCGAATGCGATCAGTCTTACTTGCGACTTTCTGGAGAAGTATCAGGACTCCGGCTGGCAAGTCGTCGATAGCCGCAGCTTCGTGGCTCCGCTCTCGGAGGATTTTCAATTCTCAATGGGCAATTTTGCCTACCGCTTGCGCGCCGATTCGCTCAGCGCCAAAGCCGTCCAACTGCAATCTATGGTCAACTGTCTTGACGCCAAGCCCCGGAACTACTTGGATCAAAAGACTGTCTTCAAGGGGGCGTCGGTATTCTTTGACTCGGCGCTGATCCGCGGACAGTCGTATTATCGGATTCGCTTGACCTTTGATTCGCTCGGCCATACTGCGAACGATTGCGGCTACCGATTCGCCGATTCCAGCTTCGTGTCCGACCCCTCCGGCAAGTATGATTTTTACTATGTCAAGCAATCACTCGGCGATTATCGCTGGAATCAGATTCGCGACGCGTTCGAATTTGACTACAAAAAGATCGCTCCGATTTTCAATCTGACCGATCAAGCAAAGGTCTATTTCTACATTGCACCCTGCAATATCTCCGATGTCGGCTGGGACCAGCGCTGGGACAACGCGATAGACCTGTCGCGTAACAGTGTGTTCGCTCACTATTCCCCTGAGGCAAACCGGCTCTACATGCCAGTTGTAATGTCGCTGCGATTCCTGCGCAATTGGGGCTATGCGCCTGCGCTGCTGCTCGAAGGAGTCGCTTCCGCGCCGGAGTTCTGTGATCTGTATGCCAAGGATGACCTGAAAAATGGTAAGCTACCGGAGCTGTCGACTCTCGGAGTTACGCGCAAATACCGTGCTCTGGATCGGACAACTTCGTCGATGGCGGCCGGTTCTTTTGCCACTTATATGCTCCGGACGCGCGGGCTGAAGAAACTCCGCGACTGGTATCAGCAGTCGACCGACCTGACCGTGCCACAAACGTTTCAGCAGGTCTATGAACAGTCTCTGGCGGAGATCGAAAAAGAATGGCACGGCTATCTTGATACAGTATCCATATCAGGGTCGATGTATAATTACTATATTGGTCATGCGCAGGCGTTTATGCACACGGATGACCAGATGCTGTATGCGAAGGCCGCGTTGGCAGCGACCGCTGACACCGCCTATTTCGGCTCGACACTTGCAAACCTCTATTACACTTATGGCGACTATGCTCAAGCAGCGCAGTTCTTTCGCTATATGATCGCAAATGATTCTACCGAGGCAAAAGCCAAGGCAACCGCTCGAGTGTTTCTTGCGAATATGATGCTCGCTGACGGAAAAGTGGCTGCCGCCGACAGTCTATACTTGCAGGCGGCACAAACCGACAGCACCGAC
>JAPLUP010000103.1 GCA_026397575.1 Candidatus Zixiibacteriota bacterium | reverse complement strand
CGGTATGTACACGAGCACTGCCGTAGCCATTTCCACTGTTGTCAGGATTCCGAACTGGAAGGCGTGAACGGGTGAAGTAATCATCTTCATGCACCAGATCACGACAAACGCATACGGTATCTGCTCGCAAAACCGAATCAGGACGTCTGCCACCAGCAAGTTGCGTAGCGCCGGGCTCATTAGCTTGAATAGCTTGAGGGGGGTGCTCTCCGCCGTTTTCGCGCTTGCCGCCGTGGCCGATTGATCATCTTTGATCATGATTTGCTGCATAATCGCTGCAATTACTGCCATCGCCAGCGCCGCCACAAACGCCAACCGCACGCCGGTGCGCTCTCCCCAGGTATCAATAAACAGACCGCCAATAAGCGGTCCGAGTGACATCGGAATGCGACGGATCAGCGAATGCATAGTAACGCCCATGGTCCGCTTGGTCTTGGGGAGTGCTCGCGCGACGAGTCCCATGGTGGCTGGAAGAGAGATTGCTGACCAGGTGAGAAAGAAAAAGGCGCCCGCCATCACCGCCCAGATTGACGGAATCAGGATGACAATGACATATCCGGTCATCGCCAGCAGGTTAAATACTAACAGCGCCCGTTTAGTACCGAGCCGGTCTGCAAGATAACCACCCGGAAAGGAATAGAGCGCCCCCAGAAGATTCTGCAGGCCGTTGAGCAGGCCGATCGCCAGCGCGCCGCCGCCAAGAGCCATGAGGTAGATGGGGAGAAACCGTTCCGCCATCCGTTCCCCCATGCCGACGAGAATCACCATGCCGAGCAGGGCAACGATGCTCTGTTTTAGTCCGAAAAATTCGGCGAAGCGACGCAGGGAAGTCATCAGAAATCAAGGATTTGGTTGCTGTTAGGCTGTCCGCCCCTGTTCCACGCAGGCGGCAGTCGATATCGGCGCCAACGTACGGGATTGGTCATCTCTCTACAAGTGGATATTGGTGTGAAAGAGCGGAAAAAAACAAGGGCACGTGGTGGCGTGCCCGGGCGATAATTCTGTGCGAGTTGGCCATGAAACCAATGCTCGCCGGATCGGTTAACGAATCTCTTTGTGAATCGTGTGCCGACGCAGATGGGGATTGTATTTTTTCAGTTCCATCCGGTCGGGAGTATTGCGCTTATTCTTGGTGGTGGTGTACCTTGACGCTGTCTTGCCCTCTTTGACCGCTTCGGTGCACTCTATCGTGATCGTGCCGCGCGCATCGGTTTTTTTCTTTGCCACAGTCTATCTCCTCAAATCAACAAATCTACAAACTGATCCCGGAAGCCTAACGCTCCACGGAAATTACTAAATATACGTTCTCTCCGGCTGCAAGCAAGCTCTTTTATTGCCAAGAATGGCCCACAGACAACGTTGCGCCGATTTATCTACTCTAGCCGGAAGCGGCCCTTTTCGAGGAATTTCCTGAAATGCGTCCGCAAAACCCGCGGATCGGTAGCCGAAGGACGCCGAGCTACCAGACGCGCGGCATCAGTTCAGTGTTCCTTAGAACCCTTTTGGTTTTGACCTGCTTGTCCGGTCGGGTAAGACTAATCTCCAATCGCTCACTCATCCTGGCGTGCACAATGCTTCCCGCCTTCAGCGACACCTGGAACTCACCAGTGGTCTGCGACGTTCCGATCCACTTGAACGAAGTTGTGTCTGTGGAATATATTTCCACACGATAAGGCGAGACGGCGCTAGCAATCGAGATAGTGGCGCACGGCATTCCCCGATAGGAAGTCAATCCCGTCAATGTCAGCTT
>JAPLUP010000656.1 GCA_026397575.1 Candidatus Zixiibacteriota bacterium | reverse complement strand
CAAGGAGACTGATCTGGATGAGTTCCGCAGGCGGCTTGAGGACAGCAAGATCATCGCGACCGACAAAAGCGGTGTCAACCTAACCCGCAAAGGTGAGCGCGCCTTACGACAGGATTCCTTCGACAAAGTGTTCGAGCAACTCAAATCCTCAAGCGCTGGCAATCATGCTATCGACAAAGAAGGCGGAATCTCGGAAGAAGCGCTTCCCGAAAGGCGGCGCTACGCTTTCGGCGATAACCTGCGAAATATCGATTTCACAAATTCGTTACTTAACACGATAGCACGCACCGGTTCGCTGTCGCTGAACATGGTGGAGGATGATCTCGAAGTCTACGAGACCGAGCAGGTGACAAGCTGTGCCACAGTGATGCTAATCGACATCTCGCATTCGATGATTCTGTATGGCGAGGATCGGATTACGCCCGCCAAGCAAGTGGCGTTGGCGTTCACGGAAATGATCCTAACCAGATTCCCCAAGGATGAGCTGGATATTGTGCTGTTCGGCGATTTCGCACAGCGAGTTCAGATCAAAGACCTGCCCTATATCGGTGTAGGACCGTATCACACCAATACCAAAGCCGGTCTGCAGATGGCGCGGCAAATACTCCTGAAGAAACGCAGCGCGAACAAACAGATATTCATGATCACCGACGGCAAACCATCCATGATCACTCGCAACGACGGCACTCTGTACAAGAATCCGTTTGGACTGGATCCGATTGTTGTCAACCGAACGTTGGATGAAGCGATTATCTGCCGCAAGAAGCGAATTCCGATCACCACGTTCATGATCGCCGATGATCCATACCTTAAGCGGTTCGTCCAGAAGCTTACCGAGCTTAATCGCGGACGCGCCTATTTCGCTTCGCCTACGAATCTGGGTGAATACGTCTTCTGGGATTTCCTCAAGCACCGTCGCAAAGCAGCGTAAGGACAATCCGTTATCTATCGACCACCGCCTTGCTCATCCCGCTCATAAAAGAACCCCCGGATCACGCGACCCGGAGGTTCTTCGTACTGCATGCAGACTACGTGTCGTCTGCCCGATCACTCAAGACTATTGGTGAGCTTTCATGTAATCAACCGAGCTTTTCAGCAGGTGGTACAGGTACTGCGGATTATGCACGCCCCACGATCGGTCTTCGTTAAACAGCACCCAGTTGTAAACCGCACCAGCCACATTCCGCGGGACCTTCGTGCTTTTTATGGAGAAGACATGAGTAGTACCATTCTCAGTCAGAGCACCCGCGGCCTTTAGCCAAATTTGTAACGTGTCCCTGAGACCTTGAAGCTCAGTTTGAATTCCCTCGACCGCGCCATTGTTATTATAGTCGACGCCCTTCAGGTTATAGTTGAGACTATCCGCTGCAGGATGACAGTTCTTGCAGACACCGCTAAGAGTGTATTCAGTCCCGGCTTCATCATCGAAGTAGGTCATATTAAAGCTGTGGCCACCGACCCTATAGCCATCATGTTGCTGAGGATTCCCCATATGACAGTCAAGACAGCCATCGACTGTCGCGCCCCCATGCTGTGAAGCAGTCGGATAGGTATAACCGGAAAACTGATATCCCAGCGTGCCTTGCAACATGTCCCCCTGCGGGCCGTGATGTGGACCCATGCGACTGGTCAGTGTCACCGAATCAGCGGTTCCGAGCGTGACATCAAGTGGCTCGCGGGTATGATGACAACGGACGCAGATATTGGCGGCACCATGATCAAATACTACGCCATTCCGTAGCGCGTAGGGCGCTTCCGTTCTCAACTGTAGATTCCCATTCTCGTGCGGCGCGTGACAGGTGAAGCAATGAATGCCGCTCACGACTGAGTATCTCAGAGTGTCGAGGGTGCCAGTGTTCAGCATATCGAGAAATCCCTGCTGGTCATGGCACATCATACAGTCACTTTTGTCACGATTGGTATAGTCGATGTTGTTTCCCGAAGCATGGATCGAATTCTGCCATTCGCCCTGCGCCTGCAGAATTGCGCCTCCAAAAGCCTCTTCGCCGTGGCAACCAAAGCAGCCGGACAATCCCTGATTGTCGTTATTGGCTTCATTCACAACTTTGCGTTCGCATCCCGCAATGACCGCGAGCATCGCAATCAGAACGATGATGCTCAGGATACGTAGTATCCTCATAATAGTACCTCCTTAGAAAGATAGACCTTTAATCAAATTAATTTCCACGATATTAGCGGTGTAATACTCGTCCCGCTCCAAAAAGTCATCGAAATTATGCGCGTTATAGATTGCTTCCAGTCGCAAGTCGTCATAGAAACGAAACGCCGCGGAGCATCTTATGTTGAAGCTTTCTACATTCAGATCACGCTTGCTTCGGTAGTAAGTCGCGCCTGCACTCACCGTCAGGCGATGGTATTCCTGCGAAGTGGCGTCACCGTAGAGCAGGTGATCAGTAAACTTGAAATTGCTCGTACTGTTTTCGTAGTCGCCCTTGCCGTAGGAATAGCCCGCCGTAAGCGTGGCGTATTTTTTGAGCGTGATGCCACAGTCGATGGTCGCGCGGTTAAGCGTGATCTTGCTACCGATGTCGTCGTTTTTGCGTACCTTGCCTTCGTACTTGAGCGCGATGTTTCCCGCATCCGTAAAGCGATACTTGCCACTAAATCGGTAGCGGTTGATGTCCTCGTTGCCAACCAGTCGAACACTCTCTTTCACATCCTCGGCGCGGGTGCCATACTCGGCGCGCAGTTCGGCCTGCGGTACAGGTTTGAACCAACCGGAACCGTACAATGAGTTTGCGTTCGTCCGTTTCCAGTACTGGTCGTTAACGTCATATTGGTAGCCGACAGTCACGCCACCATAATGATGGTTGGTGAAACCGGCATAGAAGGCGTGTGCCAGATTGTCAAAGGCGGTGTAGTCGCTGTCGCAGGAAGTGCGATCCAGCATTACATAGTATTTGAAAATGAAATCGGAAGGCAACGCCATCGAGGCGGCGCCCCAACCGCGATTGGAACTGATCATAAAATCAGTTTTCTTGTACTTGGTCTCGAAATGTCGGAAACCACCCTGCAGCACAATCCACTCGTAGCGCGGCACCGGCACAGTGGCTGCAAATCTGCCTTCAGTTCGATCCTGATCGCGATTGTCATTGCGATTGTCACGGAACTGATTGCCACGGAATTCGCCCACAACCATCATGCCGCGATAAGTAATTCGAGCGCCGCCATTGTAGAAATACTGTTTGCAGTCGACATCGACTTTATCCCCAACCGGGCTGGGACTGAACAAATCGGTTGTCGAGCCGGTGCGTCCCATGTTGGCGCCGCCGCCGAAGAGTTCGATGTACCTGACCGGATGAAACGATAACGAAGCGCCTTCATTGTGGCGTCGCGCGGTGCTGCCGCCGTGGAAGTCATAGATGCGGCGGAATTGATTATGCGACAGCTTTAGCGAAAACAGTCCGGCTTTGCCAACGTCTGCGGTCAAATTGCGGTTGTTCAAAGTCATATTCCGCAGGTTGGCGCGGAGCAACATGCCATTCTTGAAATCGTAGCGGAAATTTTCCAGCGAGAGCGAGGCGCCCTCGTAGTCGTTGAAGGTAGCGCGATTAACCGACATGTTGCCGGTTTCATCCAAGACGATGTAGCCGAGTTTGACATCGCCGTTGCCCGAAGCCGTGGCTGCCGCCATCATCGTCATCGAGATCAATGCGCCGATTAGCAGTGTTTTAGCGAACTTCATCATGATCCTCCTCACCGTACCCTGTCGTGACAGCCCGACTGATAGCAGTCGGCAAAGAACTTGGTGTTCAACTGCGGGTCCAGAAACATGCGGTTGTCATCCGAGCCATGGATGTCGGTGTGGCCATTGACACAGTCGACTTTTATTCCCATGCCGGAATGCGCGGTACGATGCGCGGGCGGAACGCCGTGGCATTGAAGACAGACACCATTGCCCGGTTGTGCCAGCAGACGATCGTTCGGGGAGCCGTGCGGGTTATGGCATTCGGTGCAACCGCCGCCCTTAAAGGAATAGGTCTCGGTCACGGGATGCTCAAACGCATGCGGCCCGGAATATTCGCTGTGGCAATTCTGACAGGTCCAGTCTATGCCGCGCGCCAGCACCGGGTCTTTTCGGTCGTCCGGGAAATGGCAACTGGAACAGCGGATATTGTCGGTCACTAACGGATGCGCCGAGCGACTCTTAAATTGCGCGACGACATTGG
>JAPLUP010000125.1 GCA_026397575.1 Candidatus Zixiibacteriota bacterium | reverse complement strand
AAAGACGGTTTTGAAGAGACTGGCCGATCATGTAGCCCATGCCCCCCTCGGTGTCGGCGACACAGATGCCCAGCGGCAAAATCGGCGCCTTGCCGCGCGCGAGTTCGACTCGTAAGATGGCATTACCAACCTGCGGACCGTTGCCGTGGGTGATAGCGATATTATAACCACTCCTGATCAATTCAATCAACCCGTACAGCGAACTGCGCGTGTTAGAGAATTGATTCGCGATTGTATCCTCGACCTCTTTGCGAGTAATGGCATTGCCACCCATCGCAATGACAGCCGTCTTGCTCATTTGCTTTTCTTCTTACCCTTCTGCATCTTGCTCACGAAATCAACCAATACACCATTCAGTGTCGGCGAGCCGATTTCTTGCAGATTGTACTCGACACGCGTCGACGGCTGCTTAATCTTGATCACCCGGCGCAAATCAATCGGCGTGCCGATGATCACCGAATCGCACGGAGTAGCGGCAATGGTTGCCTCCAGATCTTTGACCTGCATGCCGCCATAACCCATCGCGGGAAGCAACGTGCCAATTTCGGGGTACTTACGGAAAGTGTCGATCAAAGTGCCCTTGAGATACGGGCGAGGGTCAACCAACTCCGCAGCGCCATACTTGTTTGCAGCGACAGTACCGGCCCCGTACTGCATTTCACCATGCGTCGCCGTCGGTCCGTCTTCGACGACCAGCACGCGCTTGCCGCGGATTACGGAGGCGTTTTCGACTGTGATCGGAGAAGCGCCATCGATGATCGTCGCTTTGGGGTTATATTCACGGATATTGGAGCGCACTATCTCGATGCAATCGCCATCCGCGGTGTCAATTTTATTGATTACCACCACATCAGCCGCCAACAGATTGACTTCGCCTGGGTGGTATTCCAGTTCGTGCCCCGGACGATGAGGATCGACGACCGTGATATAGAGATCGGATTTGTAAAACGAAAGATCATTATTGCCGCCATCCCAGACGATCACATCCGCTTCCTTCTCCGCTTGACGAAGAATCCTCTCATAGTCGACGCCGGCATAGATCACTTGACCGCGGGCAATATGTGGATCGTATTCTTCCATTTCTTCGATAGTACACTGATGCTTAACCAGATCCGCCAGCGAACCAAACCGCTGGCATGCTTGCTTGGCAAGATCACCATATGGCATTGGATGACGAACGGCTACGACCTTCAAACCAAATTCCTTGAGAATCTCGCAGACTCTCCGCGTAGTCTGGCTCTTACCGGCTCCGGTACGTACGGCGCAGACGGCGATAACCGGCTTGGTCGACTTGAGCATTGTGTCTTTGGCGCCAAGTAGCTTAAAATTCGCACCGGCAGCCAGCACCGCCGAGGCTTTGTGCATGACATACTCGTGCCGCACATCAGAATAGGAGAAAACAACTTCGTCGATGTCATGCTTGCGGATCAGTTCCAGCAGCTCGGACTCGAGGTAGATCGGTATGCCCTTGGGATAGAGTTTTCCTGCCAATGCTTTCGGATACTTGCGCCCCGCGATATCGGGAATCTGAGTCGCCGTGAAGCACACCACTTCGGTGCTTCGGTTGTTGCGATAGCAGGTATTGAAATTGTGGAAATCTCTGCCCGCGGCTCCCATGATCAGGATTCGTTTCTTTGCCATCCTCTATACTCCGATAAGTTAAGAATATTCACGCCAATAAATCGTTAACACCAATACAGAGTCACCTTTGATGCTCAGATTGCTGAGGCGTACCAGATGACGCGCAGAAAATGGCTGCGAATCCGGTTGCTGACGATATTCCCGGTGTGCGGGGATGAACTCATATTATCCCAAACTCACTATTCCGTCGCGTTGCCTAGCTACGCGTCGATCTGCGCCCGCTGTAGCGTACCGGAGAAGTCGATGTAGCACAACTTCCACTCGTTGAACACGTCGAGCGCCTGAATTCCCGCTTCGCGATGGCCGTTACCGGTCGCCTTGGTGCCGCCAAACGGCAGATGCACTTCGGCGCCGATCGTCGGGCTGTTGACATAGAAAACGATTGTCAAGAACAGCGAAACCGTGATTTCTCTCACACAAACAGCCCTTCTAAATCACAGGAAGATAGCGTTTTCGCCATCTGAATGTCAACGGGTTTCGGTGGGATTCGAACAAGTGTCACTGTTTTTGTATGCTATCAACACTCGCATAGTCGACCGCTGAACTCGCTTAGAAGATCCTCAGCAACCTCATATTCTTCCTGCAATTGAGATCGGCGCAAGGCCAGAGGAAACAACTGGAGCCCTCGAGACAAGAAGACCTCAGCTTCACGGAGCTTGGCGATTATCTGCTCCATCGCCAGGCGCTTTCTGGGCATGAAAGAAGCCCTTCTGGAACGGCCAGACCATGACTCCTGACCGGGCCTAGTCCTATAGGGTCAGGTCACCTATGAAAAGGCCGGTGTCAAGGTATTTGTTTGCTTGCCAAGTCGGAGCGAGCTTTCTTCGCGCCAGCTCGGCGAGCGACGACTTGGCAATGG
>JAPLUP010000705.1 GCA_026397575.1 Candidatus Zixiibacteriota bacterium | reverse complement strand
AATACCGTTGGCGTCAAGCGATGCACTCGCTTTGAAAAGGGCGTCCTTACTTGTGGCCGCCTCCAATTGCTCTTGCCACTGCCGGAACTGCTTGGCAAATGCATCCCAGGCCCCTTCGCGTACTAGTTTCTCCCGCAACTGCGGTGAAATCGTCAATGCCTGCACATTGCAGGAGTTGAAAGCCAGGAAAGCGAGCAGAAAAACTGCAATCAATCGTGTCATATTACCTCAGAACCTTGGCCTAGTGGTATCATTGGAGTACTCGAAGTCATATCCATCTCTCTTAATATACGCCCATTTGCCCGATTCATCCATTGCTATTTCAGCAGAACCATCCTGCGCGCTTGGGAACTGCCGCCGAAACTTAGACGGTAGAAGTAAACACCGCTGGCCACGTCATAGCCATGACTGTCCTTGGCATCCCAGGTTACAGTCTGATAGCCTGCCGTTAGCCCTTGCAGGTCGAGGCTCTTGACCGTACGACCGAGAATGTCGATAATCTCGAACCGGCAGTCCCCCCCCGAAGGCAAAGAGAAGCTGATCGCTGTCTCGGCGTTAAACGGGTTGGGGTAATTCTGGTTCAGTGAAAACGCCCTTGGCAAATCGGCATCGCCGCCGTCAGTGCCCGTAACCTGACTGTAGCGGGCTTCACCTTGCTGTAATGCCAGGCGGATTTCATCGATACTGTTTCCCGAGGCAATGACCGCCGCCATTTCAATCTCGCCGCCATCGGTGACATCAAGCGGTCCAACGCCGGCCACCAGGGCGTTGTCGCCTATCGTTCCGGACAAGCTGGTCGCACCTGCCGACACCAGACTATACGTCTGGGGATCGTCGAGGGTACCGTTTTTGTAAGCACTTCCGGGGATTTCCTGCCCGAAGGCCTGACCGTCTCGCGGCAGCAGTCGGATGCCAACATAGCGGTCGTACGAACTCGAGCGGAACACAAAATCGCTGCCGTCGCTGATAACCGTCTCGCCGTCCGTGAAATCGATATCGACGCCCAATGCCAGATGGCAGCGTGTAAACGCCGCTGTCAACCCCTGACGTAGTTTGAAATCCAGCAGCACAAAGTTGGCCTCGACCGGCGACTGATAGACAGTGACCCGCTCCGTCACCGCGAAGGCGTTGTCTCTGGTGCTGAAGTGCGCAGCCACGGAACTGCCGTCGGAGAAGCTCTCCCGGCTCAGCGAGTCGCTTGCATAATAATCGATGTCACCTGGCAGCGCATCATAGACGGTTCCAAGAGAGTCGGCAATCATGAAGCTCAAATGCGACAGCAGATTATAGCCGGCGGCGGCGTCAAACAGGCGGCGACTGACTCCAAAGTTGGTGGCCTCGAAACCCAGTCGTTCAGTTTGCAAAATTGCCGTCGCTGCATTCACCGGCTGGTCAACGACAAGACTGAAACTTACACTATTGAGATATCCTTGTTGCTTGCTGTAGAACTCAACAGTAAAATCTACGGCCGTGCCCGGGGGAAGCTGGCGATCCACTTTGACCAAAAAAGGCGTGCCGAAATTGTTGACCGTCTCACTGGCAGCTACGGAGCCGAATGTAACGGAGTCGTTGAGGACATAAACACTGGTGTTGCTACTTCTCAGTTCACCCCGCAGGTCAGAGCAGTCCACTATGGAATCAATTACTGACAGTTCCAGCGCTGTCGTCCCGCCTGTGGCCAGTATGCCGTTTTCGTTCTGGGCCAGACGGACAGCGTTGAGACTGATGTGCGGTTTTAGCGGCTTGGGTAGGTAGTTCAGAGCGCGGGCGACATTGATAAAGCCCCAGCCATAGTCATTGTCCTTACCTTGAGCGCCGAGATCGCCAGCAGAAGCAATCAGCGCGGTCTTGATTTGCTCAACGGTGGCCGCAGGGTTGTATTCACGCATCAACGCCACACAGCCAGCCACGAATGGAGCTGCCATTGACGTACCCGACATAAGCTTGTACGTGGCGCCGCGAAAACTCGAACGAATGCTGACACCCGGCGCCACCACATCGGGCTTGATTTGGGTGGTATCGCAGGTAGCTGGACCGCGACTGGAAAACGACGCCACTGGCAGATCGGACTGATTCTGGTCAACCGCGCCTATCGAAAACGAATTGGTCGGACTAGTGGCACGGTCGGCCGGATTGCGGATCGTACCGGCATTCGGTCCCTCGTTGCCGCACGCGAAAATTACCACCACTCCGAGTGCTTCGAGATTGTCAATCGCTTGATAAAAAGTCTGATCACACGGCGCAAACAACCCACGCGGAATGCCCCACGAATTGCTCACGACATCGGGAAGGTCATTGACTGTTTCCGGATTGCCATCCGGGTCGGCCGCCCACTGAAACGCCGCCAGAATGTCCGACACCGTCCTGCTCAGGTTCTGGCCACGATCCACCACTGATGCCGCTATCCAGTTCGCATTGAATGCCACTCCAATAGTGTCCGCTCCGTCTCTACCCACCATGATGCCCATCGTGTGCGTACCGTGTCCGCCGTTGTCAATCGGATATGTTGTGCCGTAAGGATCGAACCAGCTTTGACTCGCACTGCCACCATTGGCGCCCAGCCAGTTGGCTACCAGCGCCGGATGCGTTCCTTCAACACCGGTGTCGAAATTGCATACCAATCGGCCGTGTCCAGTGTAGCCCTTGTTCCACAGTTCGCGTACGCCTGTGATCGTCATGGAATTGTCGCTGCCGGCAAAACCGGACTGCGACTGTTCAACCGACACCGGTTCAACTAATTCAAGCGGCAGGTCTTTGATCAAGTAGCGCAGGTCTGGATGATCAGCGATTTTTGCTAAGAGTTCTCTATCAACAGAAAACGAAATCGCATCGGTGATCCAATAGCGCCTGATATCGGCGACCTTGCCAGATTCGGCAAGAACGCTGATAAACTCAACGAATGAAGCGGTCTGCCGACCAACTTCCCTCAGACTCCTTACTAGCCGAGCGTGGTTATCCTGATTTCTGACGTCACCCATCGAAACCAATGTCTTGCCCAGCGCTGGCCTGTCCTCGGGATTGAGGAACGCAACGACCTTCACCATTTGGTCGTCTGCCCACCCCTGCGACAGCGATGGGGAGATCTTGTCAAAAGAGCCAAACGCCTTGCCGTTCAACAAGAAAAGACCCAAACTTATGACGAGCGCGATGGTCTGGAGGAGTCTGTCGTTGAGAAATATCATCATCTCCTATCGAAGCAACTGCTGTGCCGCGCCCTGAGATTGCAGATTCCTGCACAGTAGCAGGCAGCCTATTTTGACCCGCTCCGCACCCGGCATTTCAACTTCTTTAGCTGCAAACGCTTAGAAGG
>JAPLUP010000124.1 GCA_026397575.1 Candidatus Zixiibacteriota bacterium | reverse complement strand
CTTGCTCTTGGTAGTTACTGTCGTTGACTTCCAGTTTTACATTATACCCGACAAGATTACGATTGCCGGTATGATCCTCGGTCTGGCGGCGTCGTTTGTCAGCCCGACAGTCAAGCCATTGGATGCGTTGATTGGCCTGATTGCCGGAGGCGCATCGCTTTATCTGCTGGCTTTGGTCGGCGATTTCCTGTTCAAGAAGGAGTCGTTAGGGGGTGGTGACATCAAGTTGGCGGCAATGCTGGGGGCGTTTCTGGGATGGAAAAGCATCATCATCATTTTCTTCGGCGCCGCTGTTCTCGGGCTGGTGTATGCGCTGATCTACATGTTGTTTTCGCGCAAGATGCGGCAAGACCGCATGATACCTTTCGGCCCATTTCTATCGCTGGCAGCACTGATTGCGCTATTCTTCGGGAATTATCTGATAAACCTCTATGTCGAAAGAGTTCTCGCGCTTCAGTAGTTGAGCGCGACGGAATTCATTGCTACAAAACGCCATCCAACTGACGATAACCATAATGTGAACAAGCGTTCCCCAGACATATGGCAGCGCTGGTTAGGCTCCAGCTACGAGATTCGTATCCGAGTGACTCTCGGCTTGATGTTCCTACTGATAATCATCGCCAATCTCAATTCGCTGCGCTTTTTCGGAGCCAGTAAATCGCTCCAAAACGACACAGCCAAATACCGCGCGGTCGGAAATCTCGATGTCATTTCGCGGCTTCTCAAGACAAACCCTTTGGAACGTTCTCGTTCCACCCAGTTTCGCGATTTGGCTCAAACCGCAGGATTTGCCGAGATCGCGCTCGTCGAAACGGGCGCACTGCAGCATGATGACTCGGACAGTTCGGGATTTGTTGATACTCATCTGTTGCAGAAGCTACGCTCGGCGTACAACCGGGACAAAGAGGTGGCTGGCGCACTCGGCGGCGGCTTGCCAGCCACAATGTCGACTGTCTACGTGAGCGACAAAGGTGAGAACGTTCGCAGTGTTGCCTTCCACTTCGTTTCGGACAAAGGCGAACCGCTCACGCTCCTGGCAACCATACCTGCTGACATCGAGGCCGGTCTGCAAAGGTTCTCAACCTTGAATGCACTGTTCCAGTTTCTCAGCATGGCAGCGGCCTTTACGATTGCGATTCTTCTCCTCAAAATCACTTTCAAACCTTACCGGCAGATTAAGAATCAAGCACTGGCGGCGGACGTCGGCAAGGCAGATCAGCCGGAAGCCGTGGATTTCGCGGTACATACTTTCCAGAAGGTGATCGGTGAACTGCGGCACAAAGAGGCGGTACTGCAGCGGCTCTATGCTCAACAAAAAGACCGCGCCACGTCGTTAGAACGCTACAACGAATACATCCTCGCCGGCATGTCATCCGCCGTGATCAGTTGTGACACCTCGGGAGCGATCACCCACTTCAATCGCGCCGCGGAGAGAATCTGCAATGTCGAAGCCGAATCGGTTATGCGCCGGGACTTCCACTATGCTCTGGCAGACTATCCCGTGCTGGCAGAGATGATTGAGGCGGCTCTGGAAAAGGGCAAAGAAACGTCACTGCCGGAGATGGAACTGCAACTTGCCGATGGCAGGCGTCTCTGGCTGAGCGTGA
>JAPLUP010000685.1 GCA_026397575.1 Candidatus Zixiibacteriota bacterium | reverse complement strand
ATGATATCCGCGTGCGAATGGGTGCGATATCCTGAGCACCAACGAGTCGCCGACAGCAATCGCGTTGAACGCCTGCTGTTCGATCAATTCCGTATCTTCGGCAACACTGTCTAAGTCCAGGTCAAGATACAACCGAAATTCGGATGCCAGCGATGTCAGATAGCCGCAATTCTTGATAGTGATCGCAAGTGCGACTGAAGCTGAATCAGCGGCGGACTCAACCACAAAGCCACCGCTCACGAGACAGAGATCGTTTCGCGGCAGCAATGGATGGATGCTATTTTCACGACACGGGGTCGAACCTGCGGCGGAGACACTGACGCTCCAGTGTCGATCTGATAAAGTATCCTGCTCATCCAATTCGACTGATTGGTTGTTGTCACCCAGTTCTCGAAAAGTCAGGCTGTCGGAGATCACCCCATTGTCGTCAAGCAGAATGATCACATCGCCGGCGTTGTTAAGATTGCTCCATTTGCTCGGCTCCATTGCAATGCAATCTTCTCCGTAGAAACGGCGCAATGCCGCCGTGTCTTGAGCACTCACGAAGTATTGCCGTGGCGACACGAGTACACTCTGCCCAAAGCCATATTGATGTTGCGAATCGCCGATCATCCAATCGCGCAGATCAATGGCCCGGCTCGATACGTTTTTCAACTCTACCCATTCGGTCTCCAGAGCCGCTTGGGGATTGGCGAGAAATTCGGTGATGACGATTTCGCCGGTCAACGGCCCGACCGAAAATGTAGCGCGACTCACGTTGTTAGCGACGTTGTCATCAGCCCTAAGTGCGCCGATCACGGCATGATATCCGCGCGCGGATGTATGCGATATTTCGACAACCAGCGAATCACCGGCTGGAATTGCCGGGACGGTTGCCTGCTCGATAAGTTCATCGTCTTCTGCCAGACTGTCAAAGTCACGATCATCGTAAAGTCGCAGCTCCGAAACGAGTGATGCCAGGTATCCGTAGTTCCTGATCGGCACAACAAAATGCACCGGCTCCTGATCGGATGTTGCGCGGACGGCGATACCGGAAACGAAGCCAATGTCGTTTCGCGGAGGGAGTCTTCGCACACTATTAGAGCGACAAGGCGTAGCGCCAGAGCTGTCGGTTGACTGATAGAACAGTGACACGAACGCTCCGGTGGTCGAGTCCTCATCACGCTCCCAACTAAATCCGACTTCCGGGCTTCCGTTGTAGTTCACACTATCCGAAAAAGACCCCAAATCATTCTCAACGATGATAATGTCGCCGAGATTGTCGAGACGGTGCCAGCCTTGTGGTTGAACTATAGCGCAACCGCTGGGGCCGAAATAATTGATGAAGGCAGCCGTATCCTCGCAAACGATCACCCGCTGTGATGGCAGCATGGCAACGTCGATGTCGATACTGTAGCGTTGCGACACATCGCCTACCATGAACCCCTTAAGACCGACAGGATACGAAGCGACATTCTTCAACTCGATCCACTCACAGTCTAACCGGTCGTCCGGATTGGGCACGAATTCGTTGATGACCAGTTCGCGGAAGAGATGTCCAAATCCAAATTCAAATCGCAGAGTGTTGTCAGTCGAATCGGCATCCGGGGGTAGCTGCAGGATCAACCGCTTGCGACCGGACGACTCGCGATACTCGCGAATCAGATCGACGACCGAATCCGGCTGGATTGCCGGCAAAGCAATCGAGTCTTCCGCGTCACCACCTGACAGTCCCCCCGTAAAATCACGGTCGAAATACGAGAGCAAAATGGCGGGCTGAGATTCTTCCAATCCGCGGTTGGCTACGTGCACTGCCAAAATGATCGGTTGCGACGTGTCTGACGGTGTGGTGATACCCGAACTGCTCGTCACAATTGCCAAGTTATTGTCAGGCGGAATCAACGAATTGACTCGCCCGGGAGTCGAGCCGGATAGCGCTTTGCA
>JAPLUP010000105.1 GCA_026397575.1 Candidatus Zixiibacteriota bacterium | reverse complement strand
GAAAGCGCACGCCGGACAAACCATGCGCTGTTTGTGATCGTGCTCCAGAAGTGTCAGTGGCGTCGTACAGAGCGGGCAATGTCTGAAACTGGAAATCGGGTCTTTTTCGCGCATACTATGTCACTTTCAAAACTACCAGAGTCATATCATCCTGCAAGCTGCCCGAGCCCACGAACCTCTTTACATCTTCGATAATCTTGCGCTCAATTTCACGCGGCGTCAGGTGGCGATGATTGGTTATGAGCGCCAGGATGCGTTCCTCGCCATACTGTTCATCCTCTTCGCTCGTCGCCTCGTTTAGCCCATCGGTATAGAATAGCATTACGTCATTCTTGCGCAATTGCACTTCACCCTGGTCGTAACAGAGGTTTGGAAACGCACCCAGCACAGTTCCGCCTCGATCCAGTCGTTGCTGCTTCGAGCCGTCGGATACGACGATTGGATAATTGTGTCCGGCGTTCGAATACTTCAGCATTTTGCTGTGCGGATCAAATTCGGCGAAAAAGAGGGTGGCGAATTTCTCCGAGTCGGAAGACTGTTGAATCAGGTCGTTGACGTTGCAGAGTACCTGTCCCAGGGGAATCTCGTGCCTAACCTCCGAACGAATAGCGGCCTGAATCTGAGTGATGAGAAGCGCCGCCGGCATTCCTTTGCCGGAGGCGTCGCCGACGATCACCCCATACGTCTTGCGTGGCGTGGCTATGAAGTCGAAGTAGTCACCACCAACATGGCGCGATGGTTCCGAATACGCCGAAAATTCGAAATCAACGCCGCGCGGAAACTCCTTGGGGAGCAACTCCTGTTGAATCGTGCGCGCGATGTTCATCTCTTCTTCGAGCCGCTGTTTCTCAATCGACTGCTGGTAAAGCCGCGAAGTCGTAATCGCAATCGCCAACTGGCTTGCAACGGTTACCAGCGTCATGACATCTTCATAGTTGAGACGATATCCGGAGACTTTGTCGGAGATCGCCAGACATCCCAGCAAGTCCTCCCCGGACACCAGCGGCGTCACAAATCTGACTTTCAGTCGCGCCAGATGCTCTATCAGCGGGGACTGCGGGAATTTAGCAATGAGTTCGTCGAGATTGATGACACCGGTGCTGCGGGCGATTTCCGAAACCAGCTCTCCACCCACGTCAAAGACTTCACCCCCCTCTTGCTGGTCCGTGGCCACCACGGTACAGAGTTGCGACGGGCTATCCTGTTTGATGAAAATGTATGTATGCTCGATCAGGAGCTGATTCTTAAGTACGTCGTGAGCCAGTGTAAAGATCTCCCGCAGGTCAAATACTGACGAGATTTTGCGGGAAAAATTCTGTGATATATTGCGATAGTCAGCCTTGTCGCGGGTGAACAATTTGCGGATCAACTCGTCCATCTGGCTCATTACCGGCTGGAAAAGAATTAGCGCAATAATGATGAAAACGACTTCGACACCCGGAAGTTTGAACCCGAACAGCGTAACGATGATCGATTCCAGTTGCCGGATGATTAATACGTAGGCGCCAACCACGAGCGCCGAGGTTGCCGAAAAGACCAACGATTGCCGCACTATCAGGCGCACGTCCATAAAACGATAGCGCACTATTGCCCAAACAATCGAACCGCATCCGAGGATCAGCGCCAGAATCGTAATTGCCGTCGTTGTCCCCTGTGAGAGTTCGACGATTCCCAGATTGGGCAGAATGAAGGCAACCACATAGAGTACCAGCGCCGAGATGATGCCGTAAATCACGACCACGACCTGTTTGCGCAATTGTACCGCGACTACGCGCTTAGTACCCTGATAGAGAATCATGGCGGCTACGATAACATAGGCGAAATTGACAATCGAAAACAACTGCGTATGACTGTCCAGTAGCGCCCCGAAAATGGCGCCGACCAGCGTCGCTGCCTGCTCCAACGGGCCAAAGATTGCCTTGCCGATCGCCCCCATCTCACTG
>JAPLUP010000499.1 GCA_026397575.1 Candidatus Zixiibacteriota bacterium | reverse complement strand
CTCCAGCAACAGTTGTTGAAGATGATCAAGGCCAACTGGTTTGATGATGACAAGCGCAAATACTGGCAGGACCGCGAACGAGAGGAATTCCTGGCCGGCGGTGGCACACTCGATGAATGGGAGCGAATCGTCCGGATGGTCGACAGGATTACCCCCGTGTATAAACAACAACTGAGTGACGGCAAGTTCTTCCTTTGCAGCGGCGCCTTTTTCTATGTCATCAAAGGAAGAAAACCGCTGTCAGTAGACTGACCAGATGCGTCCAGTGGATGCTGACCAGTTCCCGAACGATCCGGCAATCGTCAAGAAGATTGTCGCGCAATAGCGCCAGTCCTTATCAGGTCATGACATCGCGCCCCTGTGAATGTCGATGTTGCGCTATGGCAGCAGATATTCCGGCGAACGCGGCAACTCAACGGCCGTCTTGATGCTGGCGCCCTGCTGCTGCAGCGCGAGCACCGACTGCACGACTCGCTCGAAACCGATACCGCAGCCGGCCGACTGCCCTTCACCCTTGGCGAGGACGTCAAAGTACCAGTCGAACTGTGCCGGATCAACGCCGCGCTCAGTCAAGTGTTCATACATATAGGATTCGCAGAACTGGATTCGACATTGCTCCGACGAACCTTCGCGCACCGCGCCACCGACTGATTCACCGACATGCGGCAACAACAGGTCGCAGCAGAGAGTTGTGCTGGCAGAACGCTTCATCGAGAAGAATTTGATCACGCCACCTTCTTTCGGCCGGGGATCAGCCGGGTAATGCGTTACGAATGTCGGCAAGCTGTTCAGGATTGCGCACAGACCCAATTCCTCCTTGCTGCCCAAGTCGTCTCCGTAATTGATTTGATAGCCGCTCTTTTGCAATGTCGAGATGGCCTCGGCATAGGTGACTCGATTGAACGGCAGCGCGCAATAGTTGTCGAGCAGGGCGTTGGGGCAAAGCCCTGTCGCCGCCCGGTACATACGCTTGACCGCCGACTCAATCAAGTTCATCAGACCGTCCAATTCGAAGTCCCGTCCTTCGAATTCGATCAGCGTAAATTCGCAGAGGTGGCGGTTAGTCACTTTCCTTTCCTGTCGAAACGAGGGGCCGATCGTAAAGACCCGATTGTGAACATGCGTAAACGCTTCCAGATAGAGCTGTCCGGTTTGCCGCAGAAACATGCTCAATTCCTGCCCCTGAGCATTGTACATCATCACCGGCATGGCGTTGGGGAACCACTCACATGACCCGGTCGCGCCGGTAATATGCGGGACACAGATTTCGAGGAATGAGTTCTCTTCGAACCATTCGCGCGCGGCTCGTAGCATTTTCGAACGCAGCCGTGTGGTTTGTGCGTAGTCGCCATTCAGAATGTCAAGATGTCTCATCGTCTAACTCCTCCAAATTGATTAAAAAAAAGCCACCCGAAACAATTCGGGTGGCGTTGAATTCTCAACACGGGAAATGGCGAAACACTAACCCACAAGACCATCATGCACCTCTTGATTTGTGGAGTTGGTCTCGGGTTCAACAACGGCATGAAGCGGGCAGGCGTTTGCAGAGCCGCTGCATCGGTTTGACTTCCGTCTGTTCATCTCGCCAAGTCTTTCAATCTTACTTTCGTTGCTCACTAATCCTACCGACAGTGACAGCTTAAATCTCACTTCACTCGTCTCTTCGCGGGCAGACCGCCGTTGCCGACCTTGGCAGATAGAGCATCTGCCGCCGCGAATTCTTCTAAAAAGTCCCCTTGTCAATTACTGCCCTTAAAATGAGACTATAACGACTTGTTGAATCCATGTCAATAAATTTTTTCAAAAATTTTTCTCAGACCAATATGCGCCATCTCCACGTCATTCTCCGCGCCGTCAGGAATCCTGAGGTTGTCTTCTCCGCGCCGTCAGGAATCCTTTCCTGATGGCATAGTCCGGCTAAAACGCGCTATCAGCTCTGGAGCCCACCCAAAGCGCAGCGTCGGGTGGGTCTTGCGTCGGCGCCTCCGTAGGGGCATGGCGTGCCGTGCCCGAGGATTCGAGCGCACATGGAAAACGATATCCGCAAGGAGCCAAGCTACAATATGGCGCAAATAATGCTATTCGCGATGTCAAAGAACGAGCGAACCTCGACCAGCGTTTTCCGGTAGTGGACGAACGGTCTGTGCGGTCTCGCTGTGTCGTTCAAAGATTGTCCAGGGTAGCCGTTTTCGCGGGAATGGCCGGCGCCGCTGACGCGCACTCCTGAGTATCACCCAGGGCACGGACAGGACAAAAGATTCTTGCGACACAGTCTGAGCGACTCATCCAAGACTCCTTGGAGTCGGAAACGCGAACGGGTTGCGGGGAAAAGGGGACGCTCCTCCATTGAATCATCGACATCGCAGACGTCCGCTATTGTAGCGAGGTCGATCGGACTCGCGGTTGGCATGATACGCTCTATTACTGGGTTCCGGATGACGGTGTAAACTGTTCTTCGGTAGTGATCGTCATGACAGGTTTGACCCAAATCGAAGACGATCGCGACGGAAGACGTACGAGACCCATCAAAAGTAGATGGGGCACCGGTGCTTTGATGTGACGAGAATCGAGATTGCTTCGTCATGCTTCCCTACCGCACCACACACTTCCCGCACTCCTCGCAATGACGAGGTCACCGCGGGCGCACTGCCGTGCGCCCCTACGGGAAGAAACCCACCGCGGCAGTGGGGCACCCTGTGTGTCAGGCCCCAAGTAGGCCTGACCTACGATCCTAACACATCAAAGCGTGTCAGCCGGACGGCATGTATCTGACAGCGCGAGCCACTTGGCCTTCGGTACCGACAGACTCACTCACCACGGCGAAGTACGAACATGTCCTGGGTCATAACGGTTATTGTTCGGCATTTTATTTGGCTTAGTCGTTGCCGTTAGACCGCAGGCGATTCCTGGTCGAGTAGGAGGTAGAACACAAAAACCAACTTCGTTTTTGCTCTGCCGCTAATCACCCGACCCGCAGAGCACTCCGGGGTGACCTTCGGTGCCGCAACCAGCGTTCTACTAACTGGTGTGGGGGAGATTTATCTACAAGAGCACTACAAAAAGGGAGGGAGGATAGGAAAAGACTGTCGAAACTCCGAAGGAGGGATTAGCAAGTCAAGCGTTGTGTCACAAGGGGTTATGACCTACTTAACTAGTAGTTATCATATTCGAAGTCTACAATCGGAGTAAGAAGCGTTGATTGAAGATACTCCCTCGCGAAGATGCTGTTAATGAGCGGGTGTTCGGCGATGGGATTGAGAAAGAGGATTGCCCTAACGTTCCTGCAATCTCTCTCGGGGCACAAAATACTCTTGTCTTCAAGAAACATGATTCCAGAAATCTTCTTGCTAAATTCGAAAATGGTTTCGCTGCCTGAAAAGTTCTCATCTACTGTCGAATATTTGGTGTCACTAAGCCGATACTGGATGAATAATCTTCGAGAAAAGGCCCGATAGAACTCGTCACCGAGGCCACTGGTCATGCCGCTTCCGATGTTGAACCACGGGAAATCGACATAGATTAGCAGGAACGGATAATCCCTGACAATCTGCCCGAACTTTTGTAGCGGTAGCAAGTGCAGTTCTTCAGCGAGACGATAAGGATCGTAAATCGAAGCGGTAACGGAGACACCCGATTCCCATCGAAATCTAAACTCAAGGTCGGCAACGTGTTCAGATCTGAAATACTTCGGCATGTTGTTCTGCCGCAAGAATTCGAGAACCTCATTGACAATTGAGCAAACCCGTAATTGAATTTCTAAGCATCCTAAGTCAATCGGATATTCGGGGGAGATGAAAAGACGAGTGTCACCGAACTGTCGGCGAATCCTCTCTGCAAGGTCTCGAAGAATGATTTGAGGACGCGTAGGAATTCGCTTCACATCGAAATAGACTCCAAAATCCGGGAAGAAACCATCAGGAGTTCTGCAACCGTCGGTCGCAACATTTTCGGAAAACGTCTGCGCACGAGGGACCTCCTTGTCTATCAAAATTGGTTCAGACAAATAAGAGCTCTTGTCAAGGAAGCCCTGTTGCAGGAAGTCAAGAGCCACAATTTCCGAGTATGCGCCATCCCAGTTGTTGGGCTGCTGAATCTCGCCAAGTTTTTGACCTAGCTTCTGTCGAGGAGAATGATTTCGGTAAATTCTATCAAGCCTGCCTAGACGTGAGTGAAAATTGTCCCAGAAAACCTGCTGCTGTAAGCTATTAAGCGCATCAAGTATGGGATTACTTTGAGTCTCGGAACTCGATTGCGAAACAGTCCCTTTGCCAAAAATCTGGTCAACCAAAGTCCTGTAGTTTTCAAATGGACTCACAGAAATATGATCAATGGTCATGATCATCTATGATCGTCATCACTCAACCAACGGCAACTTCGGTTGGTTTTTCTTCTTCTCGCGTTCGCGGACTTCGCGTTTGGCCTTTTTCAAAGTTTCGCTGGTGTCGGGTAGTTCCGGTTTCTTGCCGTCGAAGAAATCCTGAATCGTCATGATTTGCATGACCGGATACGATTTGCGACTACCGGGTATAGCCCATTTGCCGAGTTCTGCGGCGGCAGACAACATGCCCTTGGTCGGTGGTTCCAACGCGATTAAGATGCCCATCGGCGATTCCTCGCGCTGGAGGACGTGCGCCAGCGAGCGAACATCTTTGGGTTGGTATCCACCCCCCTTGACCTCAATGATAATTCGGTGGTAATTGCCCTGGAAATCCTGAAAGTACAAAAATCCGTCCATGCCGGTATCGCCGCCGCCAGTGCTCTTATACGGCTGCCCGCCAATCAACGATACCGCCCAGGCCTCGAATTGGAACGCGGATTGCTTGAACAACGCCTGTGCGTCGTCCAGTGAACGCGGCTCACCGACAACCACAAATTTGGCGTCGGGGAAATGGTCGATGATGCGTTTCTTGATGAGCGATATTGCCAAGTGTGTAACGTCAATACCAATCCATTTGCGGCCAAGCTTCTCCGCCGCAACAGTGGCCGTGCCGCAACCGCAGAAGGGGTCCATCACAACATCGCCTTCGCTAGAAGACGCTTGAATGATACGCTCCAGAAGGGCAACTGGCTTTTGGGTGGGAAACCCGAGGGACTCCTTAGCATGAGCCCCGAGGGGAGGAATGTCAGTCCACGTATCAGATGCCGGAACTCCGGGCATTTCATCAAGATAGCGCTTGTAACGTGGTAGCCCTGACTTGAGGTAAACAAGCCTGCCCGCTTTGTCCATGTCCTCCATCTTGTCCTTCGTCCATCTCCACACTCGCCTAACCCCTTTCCACGTGTAAGTGAGATTAGGCCGATCTTTGTTGGGATTGGTTACGTCAGACAGAGTATATAGCCGCCCGGTTTTTTCTTCAGTGTACTTGTAGAATTCATCCACGTAACCCTGTTCATATGATGTGTAGACCTTATGAAACTGATATCTCTCGGCCTTGGCGTAAGAGAGGACTATGTCGTGGCAGTTGGGAAATATCCTGGTTTGTAGCGATTTCGTATTGGTCCTCTGCCAGACAATCTCGTTTATCATGTTTTTCTGACCAAATACCTGATCAAGGACTATCTTAAGATAGTGGCTTGCCGTTGGGTCGCAGTGAAGATACAAGGAGCCGGTTATTTTCAGGACGCGGTGCATTTCGACCAGTCGGATCGCCATCATGGTCAGATATGCCATGAGGTTGCTTGGGCCCATAAATTCCTTAAAGGCCTTCATCATGTCCTTGAGTTCAAGCGAATACGTGCCCATCATAATTTCGTCAAAGGCCTGCTGGCTTTCAGTCCCCCAAG
>JAPLUP010000151.1 GCA_026397575.1 Candidatus Zixiibacteriota bacterium | reverse complement strand
CGCCCCCTGCGCGGAGTGCGGGTAGAATTAGCACGAAATAAAAAAGTGGGCGCACGCGGTGCGCCCATCCAAAACAACTTTGCCTTTTGCGGGAAAAATCCCCGGCTCTACCACCCGAATATATTAATCCGCCAAATATCGTTCTTGGTCACGAATATGATCAGCAGAATCAGGAAGACAAATCCAACCTGCTGCGCAATCGAGCGCGCTTTCATTGACAGCGGACGGCCCTTGATCTTTTCAATTATCAAAAACAGCGCCTGCCCTCCATCGAGCACCGGTATCGGTATCATATTGACAACGCCGAGATTAACCGAGAGAATCGCTGTCAATAGTAGCAATTCCACAAAACCGGTCTTCGCTGCTTCCCCAACGGCCTGGGCGATAAACAGTGGCCCCCCCATCAGCTTGGTTGAAGCCGAACCGGTCACAAGATCCTTGAGGAACTTGAAAATCGTCCCCGCATAGAGATTCGTCATTATGAACCCTTGGTTCAGCGAACTGAAGAAACCCATCGGCTTGTATGTCACATCCTGTCCCACACCGATCTTGCCCAGCACGACAACATCCCCCTTCTCGTTCATCGTCGTATCGGATCTAATCTGCACGATCGCGCTTATCGTATCAGCGCCGCGCAGCCAACTCAGCTTCGCCGATTCCCCGGGACGCTTGGTGATGATTCCGTACATGTGACCGAACGAAGTAATCGAGGAGTCGTCAACCGCAATGAGGACATCTCCCGGTTTTAGACCTGCCCCCTGCGCAGGCGTATTTTTCAGTACCTGACCGATTTGCGCCTTGGTATCATCAACGACCGGTTCTCCCTTAAAGAAGTAGATACCAAAGAGAATGACGATCGCCAGGATATAATTCATCGCCGGACCGGCCAAAATCACTAACATTCGCATCCAGACCGGTTTCGACATATACTCCCACGGCTCACCGCGTACTTCGGATTCTTCCGGCTTTTCTCCCGCCATTTTGACATAGCCCCCGAGCGGTATCCAAGATAGGCAGTACTCTGTCTCACCCCTGCGGAAACTGATCAGCTTGGGCGGAAATCCGAGCGAAAACGTTTCCACGCGGATGCCGGATGCTTTCGCCAACATAAAATGCCCGAGTTCATGGACGAAAATCAACAGACCGAGTACGAATATGAACGCCAATATTTCTAACATGACAATTCTATTAACCTCTTCATCGGATAAATGTTTCCGAGGCGATTAGTTCTTCTGTCCGATTTCGCACCTGACGGTCTGCCTCAAGTAATTCAATTAGCGATGGTTTGGAGATCGTGATGCTTTCGGTAACCATCTTATCCACTACGGCATAAATATCGGGGAGTTTAATTCTTCCGGCAAGAAAAGCCGCCACGGCAACTTCATTGGCTGCATTAAGGGTCAGCGCCGCCAACCCCCCCATGCGCAACACCTTGTATGCCAGCGCTATCGCCGGAAACCGCTCGTGATCGACCGGCTCAAAATGCAAAGCCTGCATCTTACCGAAATCCGCCCGCGGCAAATCAGTAACCAATCGCTCTGGAAAATGGAGCGCATAGGCAATCGGTAACCGCATATCCGGTGGTGACAACTGCGCAATTACCGAACCGTCGCAGAACTGCACCATCGAATGAATGACCGATTCCGGATGGATCACGACTTCAATCTGCTCCGGTGTCACATCAAACAGGAAATGCGCCTCGATGACCTCAAGGCATTTGTTCATCATCGTTGCCGAATCGATAGTGATCTTCGCCCCCATCGACCAGTTTGGGTGCTTCAGCGCCTCTTCAACCGTGATTGAACCAAACGTCTCCTTCGGGCGATTGCGGAACGGTCCACCTGATGCTGTTAATATGATCTTCTCGACCTCTGCGCGGCGCCCCGCCTGCAAACATTGAAATACCGCCGAATGTTCCGAATCGATCGGGATTATCTGCGCGCCGGTCTGTCGACAAACTTGCTTCAGAAACTCGCCGCCGGCAACCAGCGATTCCTTGTTTGCCAACGCGAGTGTTTTCCCGGCTGCCAGCGCGTGGTAAGACACTTCCAGCCCCGCCGCCCCCACGATGGCGTTGACCACCAGATCAGCGTCTATGTCTCGAATCGTCTCGGCAAATGCCCCGTTGCCCACAAAGATCCGTGTTGATGCAGGCAGCGCTTGCCTGACAGTCTCAGCGTCTGCGTGATCACTCAAATGGACGGCAGAAACCTTGAATGTCCTTGCCTGCTCGATTAGCAGCTTGACATTTCTGTGGCAGGACAGAAGCTCGACCCTAAACTTGTCAGGATTCTTGGCAACGATGTCAAGAACATTGCGACCAATCGAGCCGGTCGAGCCGAACAGAAGAATTCGCTTCACTTCTTCTCGTAGGCACGGATGAGATACACTCGCTTAAGCGGCCGATCAGGCGCCGGAAAGCCGTTTTGTATCATGACATCAGCTTTCCTCTCCTGCTGCAACTTCAGCAGTTCATCTTTCCATTGTGCATCGCCAGCAATCCGCTGCCCCGGCCCGGATGTCGGGCTCTTGCCGATTTTTTGTACGACATCAAAGCCGGCAATCGTCTTTCCGAAAACGGTGTACTTATGGTCCAAATGCGGCGTTGGCGCCAGACAGATATAGAACTGCGATGACGCCGAATTGGGATCGCTGTTACGCGCCATGCCGAGCGTACCGGCGTGATGCAGCGAATCGTTAAACTCCGCCGCCACAGTCGTATCCGCACCACCTGAGCCGTCCCCCTTGGGATCACCGGTTTGAATCATAAATCCATCGATCACCCGATGGAACACCAGCGAATCATAGAAGCCTCTTCTGACCAATCCCAGGAAATTTTCAACATGCTTCGGCGCCACCTTGGGGAACAGCTCCAGTTCAATTTTTCCTTCGGAGGTCTCCAGCACGACCACCGGATTCTTGCCGGGACCAATACATCCATCAGTAACCATAACACCTGCCACAACCAGAATGAGTATAGACAGCATTGCTTT
>JAPLUP010000417.1 GCA_026397575.1 Candidatus Zixiibacteriota bacterium | reverse complement strand
TCAAACACCTCTCCCCGGCCCCGGAGAGCCCGGGTTTAGTCAAAGTGAAAGGAGCGAAAGAATGGCTCTGAAGTGCCCCAATTGCGGATTCTTGGTGGATACTGCGGCGGGCGGAAGGTGCCCTAACTGCTTACACATCATACCGATATGGCCCCCTCCTGAACCCTTTCTTCCGGAAACGCCCGTTCAGCCGAGAAACAGAAAACGCATCCTCCGAGTTGGAGTAATCCTTGTCGGTGCGACTATTGTCGTGGTATTGGCAGTCGCCGGTATCAAAGTCCTCCTGCCAACGCCGAAAATCGCTCCCGACCTCGAGTCATTGTCTGCCGGCGTCTGCAGGATCGAATCAGGAAATGCAAGGGGCTCAGGTTTCATTATCGACAAGCGGGGGTTGATTCTTACTGCGTCGCATGTCATAGGGGCTTCGTCCCCTCGGATCTCGGAGCTAAAGATTTTAATGAATGACAACGGGGTGTACCAGGGGGACGACATCGGTCTAATGTATAACAACCCCGAGCGCGATCTTGCCTTACTGCTTGTCAAGCCTAGCACAATAAGTGGGTATCCCTGCTTTCTTCTCGGAAGAGTCCTAAAGCCCAACGAGGACATCATTGCTCTCGGCTACCCTTTCGGACGCTTTAACACAGCAAGTGGTAAGACAACACTTTCCGACGAGACTGTAATTAAGGGTCACTCTTTTCTCACAATGGATGCTATCTTGGATGAAGGATACAGTGGCGGACCCATAGTCGATGATCGAGGCAAAGCAATTGGTGTCACGACTGCTCGGCGAGGAAGAGGCCAAAGCTTTGCTGTTCCGATCGGTTTCGCGCGGGCACTTATTGGTGATGTGCTCAATGAAAAAATCGTTGCGAGACTATGTGACTTGAACAAGGATGATTTCCGACGAGCCAAGAACTACGGGATGTCGATTCTGTACAATTTCGAGAACATGGATCAGCTAGACCTGTTATCAGATTTCGACATGATTCCGTCAGACGGCTGGAAGCTCCGAGGAACCTATTGGGATGGGTCATCCCTTTATCGGCAGAACCGGCTCTACTTCTACAGAGTCGGCGAATACCCTAACGCGATCGATGTAAGCGCACCTAACCAAGAGGGGCTGATCTTGACGAAGCAGTCCTACGACAACTTCGTTTTGGAAGCATCCTTCTTCTATAGGCACCGTCTTGACGGTTGGCGAAACATTGATTTCGGCGTGGTTTTCAGGTACATAGATGCGCAGCATTACTACCGATTCAGCACTTTCTCTGGAATCAAGATCGATCAGGAGCGAGCTACCTTCGAACAGGATGCGGGAGGTTTATGGAAAATCGACGATGAATCTGACAAATGTGTGAATATCTCCATAATGCTGTCACCATTCGAGGCTTACAGGCTCTACACGCTCAAAGTGGTTGCTACGGGGAACGAGTTCTCCGTTTACGTGGACAATATGAAGGTCCTCGAATGGACGGACTATGCTCTCGCCTACTTCGGGAGTGGCCAAGTCGGTTTTAGGGTGATAAGCGGCTTAGCGGACATTTACAGTTTGAGGATTTCTGAACTTTAGATTCACAGGCCAAAACCGCACTGGAGATAGTAAGATGACGAAAACACTGACGATCACAGCCGTTGTCTTGGTGGTTTTCCTGGGCATCTGCTACTGGGTGATTTCTGACAAACAGAAGACTTCTGTTCAGGGAGTTGGTGAGTCCCTTACCGTGGTGCAACACTATCTCGGAATGGGCAATCTGAAAGCTTCAAGCGGTCTCATGGAGCAAGTCAGATACGACATCGAAAGCAAGACGAATGCCATCAATAAATTCTACACCCTCCCTTCCATACGGCGCAGTTGGAAAGACCAGCTTCTACGATACGACAGCCTGGGAAAACACTTGAAAAAAAGAACCGATGCGGCAGTGGAAGCTCTGAGCTACGTTGCAGATCTGGCCCGACAAGGCCATTATCAGATGGCGGAGGAGAAACTGCGTGATGGCACTATTGAATCTGCGAGCGAAGATCGTTTGTCTCAAGTTTTGGCCAGATATGTCCAGCGATTAAAATTCCAAGACTTCAGAGCGGCTGACGATGCGGCGTCTCAACTAGATTCGTTGTTACCGGAAGAGCTATGGGCCAATGACAGCACTAATGCATTCTGGACGCTTGTGAATGAACAGAGAGAGGCTAATCGAACGAAGCAAGGACGAATTGCTACCGAAGTGAAGCAACTGGCAGCAATGGCAGTTGCCAGAGAATCCTACGATTTCAAGCCGTCGCTCAGAGGGAGAACAATGATCTGGGACTTCACTAAGAACAATGTGGATCTCGCTTATGAACTGCTGGGGGATGATCTCAGGGCTTCGTTGTGGGACCAACAGATAACGATGTTCTGCATAATCCAAAGGCGCAGCATTGAGATTGGTCGCTACTCAATAAGTAACGAGCCGGGCTACAAGGAAAAGATGACCATCGGCGTGGTATACTGGCCGCAAAGGAAAAGCCCTGGCGTTGCTGAAGTCTGGGGCGGTGAACCGGTTTACAGCAGACCTGTCAGGTATACACCCGAGTATGGTTCCGCAGTGAACATCAAGAACTGGATAGAAGGGCTCCCACGGAAATAGTTCCGTTCACCCTTCCGTCACATCTTGCGCTGCGGTGAAACGTCTGCCGAAAGGATTCCCATGCGTTCGCGGCATGTGACGTGACGGTTCTCTCTGGTTGTCTTGAGACCCGTCATGTGAGCGCAGCAGGTCACGCTCCCACATCTTCCGACCCCCACCCGCTAAGACCTGCCTCAACTTCAGAACTCCTTGTGACGCTCGCCCCTTGCGCTGAGCACCAATACATCGTACTTTCACGTCATGAATATCCGCAAACTGACAGCCGATGATGCCGCCGCGTTTCGGGAAATTCGAGTCGAGATGTGTGAGCGCCATCCCGAAGCGTTCGGCCAGACATCCGAGGAAGTCACTGCCATGCCCGATGACAAGTGCCTCGAGTGGTGGACGCCCAGCGATGTGTTTCCAGAGAAATTCGTGCTGGCCGCCTTCGAAGGGGATCGAATTGTCGGTACTGCCGCATTCAAACGCGAGGATTCAGCCAAGGAACGCCATCGTGGCTGGATATGGTCGGTCTATGTTCGTCCGGAGGCGCGAGGACGGCGATTAAGCAAGCAACTTATGCAGCAACTGATCGACGAAGCTCGGAAGATGGAAGGTCTTGAGATTCTCTCGTTGGTGGTCGCGCTGACGCAGACCAGCGCCCGCACGCTGTACACTGCGCTGGGATTCTTTACAACTGGCCTGATCCTGCATGGCTACAAACTCCCCGACGGCCGTTACATCGACCACGAGGAGATGATGCTGTGGCTGTGAGCGAACAGTAATGGTTCGTGGCTGCGAGGCATGTTTGTGTTGCGGTACGAATCAGGGAATTGTTTCAAGCCATCAGGGCAAGCCGAGATTCCACAGAAATGTGTGGAGTTGTTTCCTCAATTGCTTTATCATAGGGCCTGATAATGTTGTTGGATGCAGCAATCCACGAGTAACAGTTGTCCATGGAGGGATCGTATGAAGAAATTGTTTGTGGCTGCGGGGATTCTGGTGTCACTATTCGCTCTCAATCTGCAGGCAGTGGCTCAGGGAACCGACAGCGCCAAGGCACAGGGTATGCCTCAAATGGGGCCCCCTGAGGAAATGAAGCAAGTTGCGTATCTGGTCGGCACCTGGGATTTCACGATGAAGATGAAGATGAATCCAGCCGACACGTTCTGGATGGATTCCAAGGGAACCGCCAAGTACGAACTCATCTATGGCGGTGTGGCATTGATGTCGACCGTCGAGCAACCGATGATGGGCACGCCGTTCGTCGGCGGGACCCTCATGTGCTACGACCGTGAAACCAAGATGTGGCAAACGGCCTGGATTGACAACATGTCTGCCCGCATCTCGGTCTACACAGGGACTCACTCACCCACCGGGTCAGTCTTTCAGGGAGAAGACAGAATGATGGGCACGTCTTATCTCAGTCGCATGACAACATCGAACCAAACACCTACAAGCTTCGATTGGAAAGGTGAGATGTCGATGGACGGCGGCAAGACCTGGATGACCTGGGGCACCGCCAAGTACGCAAAGCGCAAGTAGCGATCAGGACAACATGATCGAATTGAGCACCCCACTTGGAGACAAGTGGGGTGCTTTATTCTGTGACTTGCTTGCCACGATTCAGTAAGACGGGACGGTTTTGCTGCGAGCGAGTACGGGTGACTGCGAGAATCGCCCGTACGAAATTACTGTCAGATCAGAAGATGCCAACGGCGACACCGACATTGAAGGTGGGACCTTGGAGATCATCCTGCGTGTAGTGGAAACTCTTCTGATGGTCAACAAAACGATAGCTGCCGCCAACGCTTATGCGGACATTGCGCGCCACACTCGCCGATAGATCGAGTTGCGGCTCCAAGACGAAGAATCCAT
>JAPLUP010000604.1 GCA_026397575.1 Candidatus Zixiibacteriota bacterium | reverse complement strand
AAAGAAGAGAATGAAAAGAATCATCATTGCATCACTGCTAATCGGCCTCTTGCTCAGTGTCACGGCCATTGGAAATAGACGGCCGGTCGGTGTACACGGCATCGGTCCGAGACTTGGACTTACGGTCAATCCTGATCAGTTCCACGTCGGTATCCATTTTGATCTAGGCGACCTTTCGAACAACCTGATGATGCAGCCGAATCTGGAAATCGGTTTTGGCGACAACTGGACCACGGTTGCCCCCAGTTTTGAAGTTGATTATCGCTTCCGCCCCGACTGGGGTGCTTGGACGCCGTATCTGGGTGGCGGGGCTGGTCCCGTATTCTACTCGTGGAAACACGGAGGCAGTTCGTCCGAACTAGGCGTCTACCTGCAGTTTGGAATTGGGAGAGGATCGGCCGGCAGTCAGTCGGGGCATTTCTTCATAGAGGGTAAGCTTGGCCTGGCAGACGCCCCCGACTTCAAAGCTACTGTCGGTTGGACCTTCGGAAATTAGTCGATGCGGAGCAGGTTAGCAGCCTTGAGTTCAGGACGAACAACAACTTTCGGCGCCAGATTCGCCACAAGTACTGGGGCGACAAATCGCTGACCTGAGACCTGCGACCATGAGGCCGCAAATGAGAGGAGACAATCATGCTATGGACAATCGCTGTGATCATGGTGATTCTGTGGGTGCTGGGGCTGGTGAGCGGCTATACGATGAGTGGATTCATTCACATTCTGATAGTCATTGCCATTGTGGCTGTGCTTTACAGGATCATTACCGGCCGACGGCTATGACGCGGATCGGGTCAGGAAAGGAGCATTCATGAATATCATGACCATAATCGGCATAATTCTAATTGTGCTCGGTGTGGTGGGGCTCATTTATGGAGGCATAACTTATACCTCCAGCAAGAATGTCGTTGACTTGGGATCGGTTCATCTCGAGGTCGATCAGAAAAAAGAGATCCCGCTGTCACCGATCTTCGGTGCAGCGGCAGTAGCGGTCGGGGTCATACTGATACTCGTTGGGCGGCGACGGCACGGAAGCGGGAGCGTACTATGAGTGCAGTCGGTTACCCAGTGACGCTGATCGGAAGATGAGAGAATGAACAAAGGGAATAATTCACTGGGATGTTGCGGTCGCCTGCATGCCGATGTAGACGACTGCGGCTCCGGCCGCGTTACGCATGCACTGACCTACATCTGGCTCGCTCTGATCACGCTGATGGTGGGCGTGGGCATAGCGGGGTGCGCCGTGAATAGCGCTACGGGTGAAAGGCACCTCAATCTGGTCGGCGAATCACAGGAAATCGCGATGGGGCGACAGGCGGATTCACAGGTTGTTGCCAGTCTCGGTCTCTATCCGAATGCTGCCTTGCAGCGCTACGTGCAGGAGCTTGGCACCAAGCTTGCTAAGACCTCTGAACGCCCCGATCTTCCCTGGATATTTCGTGTGGTCGATGACCCGGTGGTTAACGCTTTCGCATTGCCTGGGGGGTTTATTTATGTCACGCGCGGGCTGATGACATACGTCAAGAACGAAGCGGAACTTTCTGGAGTGATCGGACACGAGATCGGCCATGTGACCGCGCAGCATGCGGTGCATAGCATGTCCAACCAACAGATAACACAGCTTGGCGTAACAGCCGGAATGATGATCGAACCGAAGCTTCAGCGCTACGGGCAGTATCTCAACGCCGGGCTTGGGTTGCTGTATCTGAAATTCAGTCGCGACGATGAAAGTCAGGCGGATCACCTTGGGTTTCGCTACATGGTTCGGGCGGGGAATGACCCACGCCAGATGATCGGGGTGTTTGATATGCTGAGTCGCGTCAGCCAGGCAGGCGGCGGTGGACGCCTTCCGGAATGGCTGGAGACGCACCCGAATCCGGTGAACCGGAGCGAGGACTTCCAGAAGGAAATTGATACGCTTAAACTAAACCTGAGTCGCCTATCGGTGAATCAAGACAGCTATCTTAGTCGAATCAATGGCGTGGTCTTTGGTCAGAACCCGCGCGAAGGATTCTTCCGAAATAATCACTTCTACCAGCCTGATCTTCAGTTCGAGTTCGAATTCCCTTCCGGCTGGCAGACCGTGAACCAGAAAGAGGCTGTCGCTGCGATCAATTCCAGTCAGGACGCAGTGGTGCAAATCACACTGGCGCAAGGGACCTCCAGCGCGAAGGCTGCCAAGCAGTTCTTCGGGCAGCAGGGAATGCAGTCGGAGCGTCTGGAGACAGGCAATCTCAACGGCCTCCCGGCTGTTTCAGCGAAATTCCGTGCGCAGACTGAGCAGGGAGTATTACAGGGCAAGGCGGCTTTTGTCGAGTACAAGGGACATACTTACCAGTTGCTCGGCTATACTACCGAGCAGCTCTGGGCGAAGTATCAGGACATCATAGTCGGCTCAATGGGGAGTTTCCGGCGCTTGACCGATCCGAAGATTCTTCAGATGCAGCCAATGCACCTCAAGATCATAACGGTTAAAAGACCGTCAACTTTGGGGGAGTTGGCCAAGCAGGAGGGTTCTCCGGTGCAGCTTGAGACGCTGGCGATCATCAATCAGACGGAGGCAAATGCCGGCTTCAAGGTCGGTGATCGAGTTAAGATGGTGATCGGAGAAAAAATTGGCACTGAGTGACGGCGATAACCTAAACCGGATCGACGTACAATTGGAGTAAGCCGACGTTATGGTTCAGTTCGGCAGGTCAAAACCGCTTCGGTTTTGACACCCTTTGCTCACTTTTTTTTGTAGTGCCATTGTAGATAAATCCCGCCCACAGCAGTTAGTAGAACGCCTGGTTGCGGCACCGAAGGTCACCCCGGAGTGCTCTGCGGGTCGGGTGATTAGCGGCAGAGTGTGCATGACGTTCGCCCTGAGCTTGTCGAAGGGCGCGCCATGCACAGCACTACCTCCTACTCGACCAGGAATCGCCTGCGGTCTAACGGCAACGACTAAGCTAATATAATGCCGAACAATAACCGTCACCACCCAAGGCATATTCGTACTTCGCCGTGGTGAGTGAGTCTGTCGCTACAAACCAAGTGGCTCGCGCTGTCAGATACAAGCCGTCCGGCTGACACGCTTTGATGTGTGATGCGAAGTGGGCGGCAGATGGTCCACATCTGCCCCTGTGCGCGGCGTTCGTCCTGAGCCGTGAGTTCGTCGAACGGTCGAAGTGTGCGCCGCGACTATCGCGCCGTCAGGAACCCTTTCCTGACGGAATCTGGGTGCCCCACAGCTTGGGGACTGTTGAAAAACTTGGTTTCATGCTGAGGTGAAAGCGTTTTGAGGGTGTTTCGGCTGGATGGTGGTGATCGGCGTGAAAAGCCACTCGATCACGGTAAACAGCGTCCAGAGAAGTCGTATCAGCGCATAATCGGCCC
>JAPLUP010000514.1 GCA_026397575.1 Candidatus Zixiibacteriota bacterium | reverse complement strand
TACCATCAACGCCGATGAATGCGCAATCATTGAGTTGGGTAGAAGTTGACGCCGCCTCGTTGGAACAAAATGTTGCAGCGATCCGATCGAACCTGGCTCCCGGCTGTGGGATGGTGCCGGTGGTCAAGGCTAATGCTTACGGGCACGGCTATCTGCAAATCGCCCGGTTGCTGGACGGCAAGCAGTTTCCTTACATGGGCGTGCATGACCTCGAAGAAGGGTTGCTGCTTCGCGAAGGCGGAATCAACAACGACATTCTGATTTTCGGATACGTGCCTCTGGAAGATCTGAAGACCGCAGTCGAGGGAGGGTTTGATTTCGTCGTGTACAACCTCGAGACCCTGCACAAGCTGACGGAGGTTGCCAACAATAAAGCGCCGGCAAAATGCCATCTCAAACTTGAGACCGGCACTAATCGTCAGGGAGTTACGCGCGAGCAACTCCCCGACTTTCTTGCACTGTTTTCAGGCACACGCCAACTCCAACTTGTCGGTGTTGCGACGCATTTCGCCAATATTGAGGACACAACCGACCACTCCTACGCCGAGTTTCAATTCCATCGCTACGCCGAGATGAAGAAATTGATTGATGCGTCGAGCTTGTCGGTCAAGTACTACCACATGGCATCCTCGGCGGCAGCGCTGCTGTTTCCACACACGCATTTCAATCTCGCGCGCGTCGGTATTGCGCTGTATGGACTGTGGCCTTCGAAAGAAACGTATCTCTCCTATCGCCTGGCAGGTAAGCAAAATCAGATTCTCAGACCGGTGTTGAGTTGGAAGACGATCGTGGCACAAGTCAAAGTTGTTCGCAAGGGGGAATACATCGGCTACGGCACGACCTATCGTGCAACCGCCGATCTTAGGATTGCGGTGATACCCATCGGCTATTATGACGGCTATGACCGGCAGCTCTCCAATAGCGGACACGTCTTGATAAACGGAATGCGCGCGCCGATTCGCGGCAGAATTTGCATGGATGTCTTTATGGTTGATGTCACCGACATACCCGATGTTCACCCGGAAAGCGAAGTCGTGTTGATTGGGCGTTCGGGAGATGAAGTGATTCGCGCCGAGGATGTCGCCGGGTGGGCAAATACGATCAACTACGAAGTCGTTTCACGCATTGGGTCGCATTTGGAGCGACGAGTCATCAACCAGCGGAGTTAGTATGCCATTTCTGGAAGCGGAAGATAGGCGAATATTCTATCAAGTGATTGGCAGCGGAGAACCGCTGATAATGATCCATGGCGTGGCAACCGACAGCCGCTACTGGGGCGACGTCCCGCAGTTCTTGAGCAATAAATACGCGGTGGTTACCTACGATCAACGCGGACATGGCCGGAGTTATGCGCCGTCGACCGGATACTCGTATCGCGATCACGTCAACGACCTCAAGTGGCTGATTAAAGAACTCGATTTCAAGAAAGTCACTATTGTGGCTCACTCAGCAGGGGGTGCCATCGCAGTCAAGTTCGCACTTCAACATCCGGAGTCTATCAAAGCTGTGGTGTTGGCGGCGCCACATATTGTGGGCTATCGCGACTACACCGACTGGCCGAATGTCTACCGCACCGCGCGTATCATCGACATCGATCAGGCGAAAATCCAGTGGGAAAGCTTCCGACTATTCGATCGACTCCGCAAAGGCTCGCCGGAACGGGAGCTATTTCTTGAATGCCTCCGCGACTTTTCCGGCAAGGTCTGGACTGATCCGGAAGCGGCACGCTACGTTGACGAAAGCGATCTAAAACTGCTGGACAATTTGACCCAGCCGGCGCTGCTGCTTTGCGGGCGCGATGATTTGGATTTTTTGCCGCTGGCGAAACTGGTCAATGCGCGTCTGATTAACAGCTCCTTGTTTGAGATTCCTGATTGCGGACACATGATTCATCTGGAGAAACCGAACATCTTCCGGCGGGAGTTAACGGCATTTCTGAAGCTGTAAAGGCAGACCGTGCGTCTGGTCTCCCAATCTTAGGTGCAGTGCCACATCACAGTGGCGCGAAAGGCAAGCAATGCCGCTCAGACTGATGAATCCTTCCTCGAATGGCAGTAGTTTTTCGCCCGAACGACGGCTTAGGTTCCTGCTGACAGTCCTGCTCTTGACCGTCGTCATGAGCACTCTTGGCTATCGGCTGATCGAAGGGGGGACATTCCTTGATGCTCTTTACATGTCGGTCATCACGATCGCCACTGTCGGGTTCAAAGAAGTCTATCAGCTTTCAAACGCCGGCAAGGTCTTTACGATCTTGGTCATAACGTTCTCAGTGGTAACCCTCGCTTACACGGTCGGCACACTGGGACAATTGCTAATTGAGGGGGAACTGCGCGAGATTCTCGGAAGGAGGAAAATGGAAAAGCGGATAAAAGAAATGAAAGACCACTTCATCATTGTCGGTTACGGTCGCGTCGGGCAGATGGTCTTCTCCGAATTCTGCCGACAGGACGTGCCGAGCGTGATCATCGAAAACGATCCCCAAATGCTACCGGCGCTGCACAAAGACTGCCCGTTGGCTATTGAAGGAAGCGCCATCGAGGACGAAGTGTTGCTCGCCGCCGGCATTCAGAATGCTCGCGGGTTGGTGAGCACAATTCCCAACGAGTCGGACAGCGTTTACATCACTCTTACGGCGCGTCAACTAAATCCCAAACTATATATCATCGCGCGCGCTGACAGCAAAGCGATGGAAAAGAAGCTGCTGCGCGCCGGAGCCGACCGGGTCGTGATCCCCCACGAGATCGGTGGCAAACGCCTGGCATTGGCCTGTCTGCGCCCCAACGTCGTCGATTTTATGACTATGGAATCCTCCGGTGGCAAGTTGGGATTGAGCATCGAGGAGATCGAAGTGCCGGCAGGATCGCCAGTCGCAGGCCGAAGTCTGAAACACTCCGACTTCCGCTCCAAATATGGCGTGACCGTCGTCGGAATCAAGAAGCAAAGTGGCGATCTGGAACTGCATCCCTCCGGAGATATCGTGGTCGAAACAAGTGATATTCTGGTTCTGATCGGCAAATCCGAGGCACTGGAGAATTTGGGAAATCTCTCAGGAGTATGATTTCTCCTGAATCCAATCCGGCTCCCCACCAGCGAGAAGACGATCTGGCTCTGCTGCTCAGGACGCTCGCCTTCGCGGCGCGCAAACACCGGCATCAAAGACGCAAAGATGTTCGTGGTTTGCCCTATATCAATCACCCCATCGCTCTGGCCAATGTGCTCTATTCCGAAGGGGGCATTTCCGACATCCAGGTGCTTTGCGCGGCGATTCTCCACGACACTCTCGAAGACACTTCCGCAACTGGCTCGGAACTGGCCGAGCATTTTGGTGAAAGAATTCGTGATATTGTCACTGAGGTGACGGACGACAAGCGTCTCTCGCGTGGTAGGCGCAAACGTTTGCAGATCGAGAATGCGGCGCAGCTGAGTCCTGCCGCCAAGCTGGTCAAGTTAGCCGACAAGATCTGTAACCTGCGAGATGTACTTGCATCTCCTCCGGTAGGCTGGAGTCGATCACGAAAACGTGAGTATTTCGAATGGGCAAAGCGGGTCGTTGACGGACTTAGGGGAAGCAACAGAGCACTTGAAACCGTGTTTGACGATGTCTATTCCCAGATACCCACTCCTCCGCACTTGCCGAATCCGGTGAACATTATCAGAAGGCTATTTTCCCGAAGCCTGCCGAGATAGTATACCGACAACGTAAGTTGGTTGACGCGGACTATCGCAGAAGGTAAATTGTTAATGATGGCCAAGGACTATGAACGAATCTATCAGCGGGATGGTCTCTACTGGGGAGAGGAACCGTCGGAACTGGTCAAACGCTTCGCCGAACTGGCGCCACAGGGGAAAGCGCTCGACCTTGGTATGGGTGAAGGACGCGATGCGCTCTACCTCGCATCGGTCGGCTTTGGTGTCACCGGCGTCGAATCAACCGATTCGGGCGTGCTCAAATGCGAGCGCCTTGCCGAGCAACGCCGCGTTAGTGTTCATGCAGTCTGCGAAGACGTCCGCGACTACAGGATCACCAAGAATCGTTATGCATTGATCGCGGCAATCAACCTGTTTCAATTCATGAAGAAGGATGAAGCCGAAGACGTGATTGCCCGTGTTGTTGATGGTCTAAAGCGCGGCGGATTATTCGTCTGTACGACGTTCACACAGGATGATCCATCCTACAAAGTGCGCAAACAGAAGTCCAAAGAAGTTGCCCCCGGTGTCTTTCTCGACGCTTCCGGTAACTACTACTCACTATATCACTACGGTGAACTCCTCAAGCTTTGTTCGGAACTACGACCGATCTACTACGCCGAGTACGACTACTACGACACCCAGCATGGTCCTCCGCACTGGCACGGAGTGGCGGATTTTGTCGGGAAGAAGATGTAGACTTCCTGCTGTATGCAACTCATGTCTATGATCAATCTTTCCGACTACTGAAATTGCGGGCAATGGCTGCAGCGTGGGAAGACACGGATTCAGCGTTTGTCTCCGGCTTTCTTCTGCAAAGTCTGCTTAAGTTTCTCCTCGATGAAACCGCCCTCAAGAAACGCGTCAACCAGCTCCCTCGGCGATTCAGGCAAGTCGAGCAGTGCTTTTGAGATTGCGATTCGCTTCGTGAGATCGTTCAACTCCGCCTTTCGAAGCTTCACGTTGGATACACTTCTGGCATCAGAAAGGCGGTCAGCAAGACAACCCATTCCATCGTAGGGCCGAATT
>JAPLUP010000296.1 GCA_026397575.1 Candidatus Zixiibacteriota bacterium | reverse complement strand
TCGATCAATCGTCTTTTTCTTGATCGAAAATACATCGGGAATCACTTTTGCGAGCCATTCACTTCCGGCGGTGAGCGGATACTTCAAGCAGCGGAACGGCGGGTCTTCAATATCGGTGATTGAATCTACCTGTGGTGCCTGCCCTGACGGATTGAGAAGAGACGTTCCTATCAGTCTCTCAATATCGGCGAGCGCTTTCCCATGAAACATAAGTTGATATTGCAGGGGAGCTATCTTCCGAGGTTGCATCATGGCAAACATGCCACCGTAGGCATAGCTGTAGAAGCCGTCAGGGCGATTATTGAAGTAGTTCCAAGAGAGATATGTGTGTATACCGCTTTCGATTGCGATCTCTTTGAAGCTGTATACGTCCAACGTATCCAGCAGTTTGGTCTTCTCCATCACCTGCACTGTCGAGACGAAACCGACGGGAAAATCGCCATAGGCAGCTATGCTTTCCGGCCTGAAATTGAAACTGTAGTAGCTCCCGGAGTATCTCCAGAGCTGTCCGACTTGTAGTGGATAGGCAAAGTCACCAAGAATCGGGCCACTCGGTTTCTCGTCGCTGCAGCCGGGGGGCAGACTCAGCAGCACCGAGATAAGGCATAAACCAACGGCAGTGAATCTTTTCATATTTAACACCTCTCTCTTGAAGATTTTGTCACATCAACATACACGGATTTATCCCGTTGGGCAAGGGAAGCAAAAGCACGTTGTACTCGAAATCCTGTCAAGTACTCTGTGAAGCCCTCGAAAGCCGCGAAGAGCTGTCCCTGCAAGCCCGCCTTTTCTTGTGCTATCAGGATTCAATTTTGAAGGCCACATGGGTCTGCCGATCGTGTCGGACACCAGCCACAAGTAGCGGCGGACGGCGTTCGCCCAATCAAGCACGCTCGTGATGCTCGGACAACGCCTGAGTGCACAGAAACATCGCCTGACTACTCGAATTGTCTTGACAAACTCAACCAGTATTGCTATCTTTGGGTCTGAAAATAAGATTCATTTCTCACCCGTGCACCTGTGGGAGGTTGATATGCTTTGCAGAAAAGGTTTGACCCTGACCGCCTTTTCGTTGCTCATGGTTTCTACCCTGATGGCAACGACGACTCCGAATTCATCCACCACTATTCAGAAGATGAATCAGATGCCGCTGGCATTCACTAAGAACATGGGGCAGTGGGACGACCGTGTCTTGTTCCGCGCCAATGCGGGTGGCGCGACGATGTGGTTCACGAAAGAAGGCGTCACTTACCAATTCACGCGACGCATTGACACGGGCAGCGGCGCGGTCTCCGCGCCGGGTCTGGATTCCCGCTTTCGCGGGAATGACAAGGTGAAGGGGAATGACATGGAGCCCGACAGTGTCGAGCAGTTAGTGCTAACCGCCAAATTTCTCGGCGCGAATCCAAATCCCGAAGTTTTCGCCGAGGGCCTGATGGAATACAAGTGCAACTACTTCCTCGGCAACGACCCGTCGAAATGGCGTACCGATGTTCCCAACTTCGAGGCTGTCACGCTCAGGGACATCTACCCCGGCATCGACCTGAAATACTCCGGCGACGGTATTGGTCAGGCGTCGTATGAGTTTGTAGTTGCTCCCGGAGCGGATATCGCCCAGATCAAGGTCCCCTATGAAGGAGCGGAAGAAACTTCGCTTGATTCTGATGGCAGAATGGTCGTGACAACCAAATGGGGAGACATGATCGCGGCGATAAAGTCACCCACGAATGGTGTTTTGTCTGGAACCGGCAGTTTCTCGCAATTATCCGAAAAGACGATTGGATTTGAAGCCGATCGTTCGACCCGGCTCACGACGGACGGTGCAAGTCGACAGGCGTTGGGTACGCTCTCAGTCGGTCTGGCTTATAGCACGTACCTCGGCGGGGGAAACTTCGATAGAGGAGACGGTATCGCGGTCGATGGCAGCGGTTATGCCTATGTCACGGGCTATACTTATTCTTCCAACTTCCCGACTTTGAATCCCTATCAGACGGATCAAGGCTACGACGATGTTTTTGTGACCAAGCTCTCCAGTTCCGGCGCGTTGATCTACAGCACTTACCTCGGCGGGGGAAACGGCGATGGTGGGTTCGGCATTGCGGTCGATGGCAGCGGCAATGCCTATGTAGCGGGCTGGACTTCTTCTTCCAACTTCCCGACTTTGAATCCCTATCAGACGGATCAAGGCGACGTTGATGTTTTTGTGACCAAGCTCTCCAGTACCGGCAACAGCCTGATTTATAGCACCTACCTCGGCGGGGGAAGCTACGATTATGGATACGGCATCGCTGTCGATGGCAGCGGCAATGCCTATGTGACGGGCTTGACTGTTTCTTCCGACTTCCCGACCCAGAATCCCTATCAGGGGACGTTTCAAGGCGCCTATGATGTTTTTGTTACCAAGCTCTCCAGTTCCGGCAACAGCCTGATCTACAGCACCTACCTCGGTGGGGGAAGCGACGAACTGGGAGACGACATCGCCGTCGATGATAGCGGCAACGCCTATGTGACGGGCTTGACTGTTTCTTCCGACTTCCCGACCCAGAATCCTTATCAGACGACCTATCAAGGCGCCTTTGATGCTTTTGTCACTAAGCTCTCCAGTGTCGGCAACAGCTTGATCTACAGCACTTACCTCGGCGGGGGAGACTACGATTATGGAAACGCCATCGCGGTCGATGGTAGCGGCCATGCCTATGTGACGGGCGAGACTTCGTCCACCAACTTCCCTACTTTGAATCCTTATCAGACGGATCAGGGCGCCGAAGATGTCTTTGTGACCAAGCTCTCCAGTTCCGGCAACAGCCTGATCTACAGCACCTACCTCGGCGGGGGAAACTACGATGTTGGATGGGGCATCGGGGTGGATGGCAGCGGTTATGCCTATGTCACGGGCTATACTTCTTCTTCCGACTTCCCGACTTTGAATCCCTATCAGACGGATCAAGGTGTCGAAGATGTTTTTGTTACCAAGTTCTCCAGTTCCGGCAACAGCCTGATCTACAGCACCTACCTCGGCGGGGGAGACGGCGATGCAGGATACGGCATCGCGGTCGATGGCGGCGGTTATGCCTATGTGACGGGCTGGACTGGTTCTTCCAACTTCCCGACTTTGAATCCCTATCAGCCGACGTATCAAGGCGGAGTTGATGATGGAGATGCTTTTGTGACCAAGCTAAGCGGCTGTGCTGCTGATGCGGATTGCGACGGTATTGCCGATGGATTGGACAACTGCCCAAATGTGCCCAATCCGGGTCAGCAGGACTTTGACGGCGATGGCGTCGGCAATGCCTGCGATAACTGTGAGGATACTGACGGAGACGGTTTCGGCAATCCCGGTTTTTTCCACAATACTTGCCCCAAAGATAATTGCCCTTACGTATACAACCCCGCACAGGAAGACTTCGACGGTGACGGCAAAGGGGACTCATGTGATGTCGGCAAGGTTGATTTCGCTGCCACACCACGCTGTGGCGGTGCGCCACTGACTGTCAGTTTTACTGATCTCTCCGTTCCCGTCAAAGCCATCACATCTTGGCACTGGGACTTCGGTGACGGGCACAGCAGCACTGAGCAGAACCCCATACACGAGTACACGTCTTCGGGAGCTTTCAACGTGCAACTGGTGATTGCCGACGGTGGGCTTGCCGACACGCTTAGCAGGTCGGGCTACATAACTACCCAAGAGGGAATCACTGCCGATTTTATAGGTGTACCGAATTCTGGTCGCTCACCTCTGGCGGTGATGTTTGAACCGACGCTCCAAGGGGTCGCGAACGAATACCACTGGTACTTCGGCGACGGCGACAGCAGCCAATTACCAAACCCGATTCATGTGTACACGGCTCAAGGGAAGTACAATGTGACCTTAGCGGTGCGCTTGCAGCAGGACGAGTGCGACCAAGTTGACACGGTCACCAAGAATGATTTTGTCGTCGTCCAAGATCTGCAGCCAGCGTTCTCAGCGACGCCGGTGGCTGGTATCGAACCGCTGGCAGTTCAGTTTACTGATTCAAGCACAGGCAATCCGACCAGTTGGTTTTGGGATTTCGGCGACGGCAACAGCAGCCCTGATCAAAACCCATCCCACACCTACTATTCGGACAGTACCTATGACGTATTTCTGCGGGTCACCAATGCTCTTGGCGTTGACAGTCTGAAGAAGCTGTCGTACATTCACGTCGACTCATTCTACGTTGACCTGGAGGGGCAGATCATGAGACGGGGATGGGTGCAGTTTCGACCGGGCTTTTCGTTTGAACTTGTATTCTTCTGGGCGAACCTTGGAACTACTCCTGCCGCGAACTGCGAACTGAAGGTACTACTTCCTCAGGAACTCGTGTTTAGCGACATCAATTGGATCTACTCAGGCACAGGCACGTACAGTGGATATTCTTTCTCTGGAGACACCCTGGTAATTCCATTACAGACAATCGCACCATCGGGCTGGTATGGTGGTTTCGTCCAAGCTCACGGTCAGATACCGGAGACTGTACCGATCGGCGATACGCTCATCTGCAAGTCGTGGCTGACCACGACCTCTCCCGAAAATCATCTGGCCAACAGCCATGTTGTCACGAACCTCATCGTGATTGGTTCGTGGGATCCGAATGACAAGATTGCTGATCCGGGTGGAAAGGAACTCAGTTTCGGCGTCGCTCCTGATCAGCGTATTAACTACACCGTTCAGTTCGAAAACAAAGAGGAAGCTACGGCTGAAGCAATCTATGTGCGTGTTGTTGACACTCTCGACACTGATCTTGACTGGGGAACACTCTCTATCGGTCCGATGAGCCACCCTGACAAATGCGTGGCAAGTTTCGATCCATACAAGGGTATAATTACCTGGTTCTGTGACAGCATCATGTTGCCTCCCAATGTCACTCCGCCCGAGGGTGAAGGATATTTCACTTATTCGATTAAACCGAAACCGAACCTGTCGGACGGCACGGAGATTGCCAATTCGGCCTGGATCAGGTTCGACTACAACCCGTGGCTACGTGCACCCAAGGATGGACCGATTGTAAGAGCGATCACTGGGCCATCTCTCTGCGGCGACGCCAACAGTGATTTCGCCGTCGACATCTCGGATGCCGTGTATCTAATCGCCTACATCTTCTCCGGTGGTTCGGCGCCATCGCCATTGCTCGC
>JAPLUP010000246.1 GCA_026397575.1 Candidatus Zixiibacteriota bacterium | reverse complement strand
CATGCTTCGGATTGGGAGAAACTGGCATCGTTAGGACAAGTGCAGAACGAAAAGCGCGCATTGCTTGACAAACGTATGAGCGAATACTATCAACTAATCGAAGAAGATGAAACTCCTGATAGTTAACGGTTCGCCGCGTGTTGGTAGCTCGACCGAAATTCTGGCGCGAAAATTCCAAGACGGGTTCACATCGATCCTTCCGGATACCGAAGTAGCGAACGTGCGACTTAATGATCTGAGTATCATCCCCTGCCAGGCCTGCGGTATCGACCCGACGCCGATGCCATGCATCTACAAAGATGACCTCTACCCGACGCTGCAACATCTGATGCAAGCGGACGTGGTGCTGATCGCTTCGCCTGTATACTTCGACACGGTCAGCGCGCAAACCAAGCTGTTCATCGACCGCACTAATTGCTTTCGTCCACCCCGGTTCCGCAATAACACCGTCGAATTCGACGAATACGGCATTTTGCACAGCAAGGGCGCGTACATTCTGGTCGGTGGCACCAGAGAGAAATATGATGCCGCCGAACGGGTGATTGGCGGGTTCTTCATCTGGGCCGGAATCGAGAAAATCGGCAGGGTGATATGCGGCCACGATGACTGGCGATTAGGAGGCGTCCTGCTTAACTCCGAGTCCCTTCGTCAAAGTCACGATCTGGGTACGTCATCAGCAAACTCGTTGTCTTAGCGCCCAACGTCACCCTTTCAGGCTTCCTTCCAAGACCTGTTCAGCCGTAATCTGGGGCCATTTTGCCTGTCCAAAAAAACTCCTTTCTCCTTACGCAGATGCGGCTTATACTACGTAATTATAGAGAATTTGGTGTGACGTTCCGAAAGGTAGGATCAGTTGGACATTAAAGAGATATTGCAGCAGGTTCAGACATACGATGAAGTCGGGGCTTCGGTCAAAGATCGTGACAAGCCGCTCAAGGACTACGCCGGGCTGACGGCCAACGAATTGGAGCACATATTTGATATCATGATCAAATCGCGGCGCATCCTGATCGAGGAAAAACTCCTTACCCGCCGCGGCGAAAGCTACTTCTTCATTGGCTCCTCCGGCAAGGAACTGATCGACGCCTGCACCGGCTATTTCCTGCGCCCAAATGACCCGTTTTTCGGCTACTACCGCAACAAGACGCTCGATATCTATCGCGGCATCGACATCCGCCAGAAGTTTCTCGAATGTATCGGCGATCCGCGATCGGCTTCCACTGGTGGCATGCTCCAGCATGCCCACTCCGCTCACGCCAAGGAAAGCATCATGCCACAGGCCTCGCCCACCGGTTCTCATGCTCTGGAAGCGGCAGGTGTGGGCGCGGCCATCGCCAATCCAGCGCCAATCTCACAGCAGTCGCGCTACCCCGGCGGCCGCTGGCCGAATGATGCCATTGTCTATTGCGGCATCGGCGAAGGTGCGACTTCCGAGGGCGAGTTTGCCCGCGCGGTATTCTACTCAGTGTTTTACAAAGCCCGTTGCATGTTTGCGATTTACAACTGCGGCTGGGCGATTTCGGTCTCCGTCGAAGAGCAGTTTCCGGATGGTGATCCTACCTCGCCATTCGAAGGCTACCAGCGTTTCGGACTCAAAATCGATCACTTTGATGGTACTGAGATCAAGGAAGTATTGAAACACCTTAGGGACAACACTGACTATTGCCGCTCCGGTAAAGGACCAGTGCTCGAGGAAATCAAGGTCGTGCGCGACGAGAGTCATTCGGGCTCGGATGATCAATCGTTCTATATGGCGCTCGCCGATCAAAGATGGCACTATTCGAACGATCCGATTCTCAAGACGGCAAAAACGCTGATTCATGATGGCATTCTCACTGCCGAGCAAGTAAAACAGATGTATCAAAAATACGACGAGGAAGTCTCGCGCATCTCGGCGGAAGTGGTTGCCGACCGCCAGATCAAGACCCGCGACTATATCAAGAGTCTTGTTGGAGCCTATGATTTTGACAAGGCCAAGCAGCGGTGGCAACAGTTGCTGGGGGGATACACTGGTGACCGGAAGGCAGACTACAAGAAGTATCACGAAATAGGTGCGCGTCCCTCGGAAGAGTTGCCGGAAAACCTCGGACCGATGACCCTGCGCCGGGCGATGAATTATGCGCTTTTCGATCTATTCCTGACGACGCCCGATGCAATCCTTTTTGGTGAGGACGTCGCGGATTTTTCCGGCAAGATGAAATTCGACGTCGAGGAACAAAAGAAGCTCAAGGGCAAAGGCGGTGTCTTCCTCGTGTCACAGGGACTGCAGCGCGCGTTTGGAACAAACCGCGTATTCAATACGCCGTTGGACGAAGCCGGCATTCTTTCGCTTGGAATGGGCAACTGCTATCAGGGGCGCATCGCACTGCCGGAAATTCAGTTTCTGGACTACATGTCCCCCGCTTATCAACAACTAAAGGATCGTATCTGCACGGTGCACCAACGTTCCAAAGGACAGGAGCCGGGGAATGTTGTGATCCGTTGTTCGTATGGTGGCTACAAGCAGGGCGCCGGATCGTTTTGGCATTCGGAAGCTAATCTCGGTACCTTCCTAAACATTCCCGGTTTGCATGTCGTTATTCCTTCCAACGCTGAAGATGCGGTCGGTTTGTTCCGGACGGCAGTAGCGTCCAATGATCCGGTTCTCTTCTGTGAGGCTGTGGCGTTGTACAACCGTCGCGAATGGGACGGCGTCAATATCGAACGGCCATATCCACCGCTTGATTACCTGATCCCCTTCGGCCAAGCCAAGGTCTATAACGAAGCGAATCGTGATTTGGCGATTATTTCCTATGGCATCACCCTGCCGATGTGCTTGCGCGCTGCCCAGCTTCTGGAAGAAAAAGGCATTCATGCGCGCGTTATTGATCTGCGCACGCTCAAACCGTTGGATGAAGAGACGATTCGCAAGTCGGCTATGGAGTGCGCCCGCGTACTGATCGTGTCAGAGGATCGCTTCCCCGGTGGTGTCGGCCCGACGATCTCAGCCACGATTACCTCCTCGGAAACGTTCGGTTATCTCGATGCACCAATCGGCATGATCACAGCTATTGATGCACGTGTCGCTTATGGCCCCGACGGTGACCGCGCCTGCCTGCCGCAAATGGAACAGGTCGTCGCCGAAGCGCAGAAGACTATGGCGTATTGATTTGACCTGATTACGGCAGATATTTGCACTTGAGGGCGCGGCTTCCGCGCCCTTTTTCATTGTGCCCGAAGCCCTTTCTGAGACTGTTGAAGAACCTTGGAATTGTCATTGCGAGCAGTCCCGCAGTCGCGGGACGACGAAGCAATCTGCGCGCCTGCATCTCAAGAGCGTAAATCGAGATTGCTTCATCGTGATCCCACACCTCGTATCACCTCTCCGCACTCCTCGCAATGACACGGTCTGGGGTTTGTCAACAGTCCCGCTTTGTAAAGAAAAGGGCGACACCGCGATATGCGGCTTCGCCCTGAGACTTGTGTCTGACTTCGCTACAGCCCCAAGAACAGAATATCTGTCTCGATGTACGACTTGTTTTCGAATAGAATCGCCGAGCCGAGCCCTTTCGAAGTGTACAGTCTGAAGTCGGGCATTCGGATCGACCACCAGAGGTTGCGATAGAAGCGTGTAGAGCCACCAGCACGCAGCTTGAGATACATCGATCTATCATCCAGCAGCGTCTTGTCATCGCCGTTGGCGAACTGACGCACTTCAAACCCAATCATGCCGGTAAAAATGCGGGTAAGTTTGCCAGTCAAGTCGACGCGCAACGACGTTGACGATAGGTCAGCCAGATTGACCAGAGACATCCGCAGGGGCACAAAATCAGTATCCTTCCTGGTCAGCGCGTTCGGATATCTGCCCGTCTCTACACAAGCATAAAGCGCGGCGTTGGCGCCCAGTGCTTTAGTGCCGTCGGCATAGACCTTCCATTTGGGCACAAGCGTCTCAAAGCTTTGTAGACGGTAGGAAGGGAGGGTGGTATCCGGATAATCATACTTGCTGGCTCCGGCATACTGATAATCGTAGAGGCTGAAATAAATGCTACCCCCGGCACGCCAGTAACTCCCCGACGGGTATGTCTTCTTCACTGACACCCTGGGCGCACCGCTATAGATGTATTCTTTGACGACCGCAGTATCCTTATAGTTATTTGGGGTGCCGTCAGCACGAAGGGGTGCATCCGGGGCATCGAATTTCTCGAAGAGGCGTTGGAAAAGTCCACCGACAATGATATCCATATTGCTCTTCGTGCGGTATAACAGATCAACTTCGCCCACCAGATTCTCGCCGTCGCGGGAGGGCAGACTCAACTGCGAGTCGCTGATCGCAGCGGCACTTGGCTGCAGGGCGAAGACGTATGACGACGGATAGTTACTGATTGCACCCGACACGGCCAACGTCAGATTCTCTTTCGGTTTCCATGCAAACGCGGTCTTGAAATTGAGACGGGACGGCACCGCCTCCAAGAACGGCTTCTTGGTCTTTTCGATGCGATCCTTACCGTAGACCACCCAAAGCGAACCATACGTGGTCTTGCCAAGGTTGGAGTACATGTCAAGCCGGAAATCGGAGTTCTTGTAGTCGACAGCGCGGTAAAATGAATATCCGTAACGGCCGGCGGATGTGCGATCCAAGTTGTCCAGCGAATTGCTGTTCCTGCCGTAACCGAAAGCAAAGGAGACGTACATCTTGTCGAGATCGCCGAGATAGGTAGGGGAACGATGGTTGATTTCGTAAGCCCACGAATTCGCCATCCACACTATCGAAGGCACCGTTGAAAGACTGATATCCGGCCATGGTCGGGTCTTGCGGGCGGCTTCTGCACTCGAAACCACCGCCAGAGACAACAAAACCGTCGCAAGGAGAATGATCGTTAACTGTCTTTTCATGATTCTTCCTCTATTCGTCAAAGTCGAGCGTCACGCGACGCACCAAAACATAGAATTCTCCGCTGTCTAAAGTCTGGATTTCCGCTTCCGCGCAAATCGGAATCCAACTGATCGGCGCCCTCCGACGAGGAACCACTATTGGTTTAGACGGACAAGCTCCAGAACCTGTCTAAAATCTTCCGGCAATTCGACCCGAAATTCGACGCGCTCACCGGTTGTCGGATGAGTAAACTCCACGCAAGCAGCGTGCAAAAGCTGTCGGGACGTCTTTTCCAACAATAACCGCGCCAACGGTCGATGGTTTGCCTCGATGCCGGTCAAACGCGCTGCCCTGCCACCGTACTCGGGATCTCCAAATACCGGATGGCCTGACTCCTTCAGGTGCGCTCTAATCTGGTGAGTCCGGCCGGTCTTCAAACCAACTCCAATATAGCTCAACCATCCCCAGCTTTCAATGGTCTGATACAAAGTAATCGCTTCCCGAGGCTTTAGGCTGCCGGAGGTCATAATTCGGCGGTCGGCACGGGACCGGCCAATAGGTACCGAGATAGTCCCTTCCGGCGGCCGGAGCGTACCCCAAACCAAGGCCAGATACTCACGTTTTAGTGTCCGTTGTTGGAGTTGAGCGGCCAATTCTGCATGAGCGCGATCGTTTTTGGCGACCACTAACAGGCCGGTGGTGTTTTTGTCAAGGCGGTGGACTAGCCCGGGGTAGCCCTTGGCGTGACCAGAAGAGAGCTGCGTAAAACGATACAAAAGCGCATTCGCGAGAGTCCCCGTCCGGTTTTTGGGCGCCGGATGAGTAACCATACCTGCCGCTTTGTTAATCACCGCCAAGTCATCATCTTCATAGACAATGTTGACAGGCAAATCCTCGGCGACGAAATCGACCTGTCGTTCTTCCAAGTAATCGACAAGGATTTCCTCGCCACTGGAGACAATGTGCGACACCCGAACCTTTTTGCCGACAACCGTGACCCGCCCTTCGCCAAACAGCCGCTTGATCTGGCTGCGCGACAGACCTATGTCCGCCTGAGCCAGATAGATGTCAACCCGCTGTCCCGCCCCGTTGGGATCAACTACTATACGAATAATCGGCATTCTGACTTTTCTTTGAACCGAAGAGCAAAACTGCAATGATCAACACCATGCCCACGTCCACGGCGGAATCGGCGAGGTTGAACACCGGCCAGCGAATCAGTTCGTAGCCGGGGAAATTCCAGAAGAGGAATTTGCCGGGCGCAAGGTGGATATCTGGAAAGTCGACGTCGATAAAATCGATTACCGAGCCGAAGCGCAGGCGGTCGATCAAATTGCCAAGTGCCCCGCCAACGACAAACGACAGAGCCAGGTCCAGCAGCTTGTTCCGGCCGGCCTCGCGATATAGAAATCCGATTACGAAAGCCATCACTACGATCGAAGCTATCGCATAAAACAACGGCGAACCAAGTCGGGTGGAGAACGCGCCCCCCTCGTTAAAAACCAGCGTGAACTGCACGAGGTCCCCCCACACCTGATACTTTTCAAGCGTGACCAGATGACTCACGGCAATCTGTTTCGTGATTTGATCCAGTAAGAAGACGACTACGGAGATCAGGGAGAGTCTCAGCAAATACTTGTTTGCCGATGACCAAGAGAAGGAATCAGGCCATACCATGCGGCTATTGCTTGCGCACCGCTTTTGTTTTCTCAGTCTCTTCGCGTTCTTTGCACTCGATGCAGT
>JAPLUP010000204.1 GCA_026397575.1 Candidatus Zixiibacteriota bacterium | reverse complement strand
ATATAAGAAGCTGTCGGCTTTGTATTAGAAAATAGCATCGACGATAGTGGCTATGATAACGTTTTGTAATCCGAAGCCTGCAGCTAGAAAGAGCGTGAATGTCAAATCTGGCGGGAAGTAGGTTGTCAGATAGGCGGCTCCAGCGAAGAAGACCAAAGCTACCAAACCAGCGAAGGTCAAAAAGAGCAAGCCGAAGGCAAGACTGAAGAAAAGATAACTCAATGTTGATAGATTCATCCGGTCAGCGGCGACTTCGTACTAACTTCGAAGCGCGCGGCGCCGTGAAGACCAAGGAGATTGTTTAGATGCCGGATACACCGGGCGAAAGCGGGCAGCAGACAACAGAATCAACTTCCAGCAGCGGCGCTGGACCGTTGACGATTTACTTCCACTGGTGCAAGGCGTGTGGCATTTGCATCAGTTTTTGTCCCAATCAAGTGTTCACCTCTGACCGAGACGGCAAACCGGTTATCTCCTATCCCGACAAATGCACCCAGTGCGCCATCTGCTGGCTTCATTGTCCGGACATGGCCATCGTCTCTAATGAGAAGTAGGAGTGTTACGGAATGGCTGAAAATATAAGACTAATGCAGGGTAATGAAGCTGTGGCTGAGGGGGCCATGATCGGTGGTTTGCGCTTTTTCGGTGGTTATCCGATCACTCCTTCCACCGAGATCGCCGAGATACTGGCGCGGCGGCTACCGAAAGTCGGTGGAAAATTCATCCAGATGGAGGACGAGATCGCTTCAGTGGCAGCAATCATCGGCGCCTCGTTGACAGGTTCCAAATCGATGACGGCGACTTCAGGTCCTGGTTTCTCGCTAATGGTCGAGGGTATCGGTTACGCCTACATGGCGGAAGTGCCGACGGTTATCGTTAATGTCCAACGCGGCGGGCCGTCCACCGGACTGCCGACGAAGGTTTCGCAATCCGACACCATGCAGGCGCGCTGGGGTACGCACGGCGACTACATTGCCATTGTTCTTGCGCCGCAGTCAGTCCGCGAGACACTCGATCTCACGGTGCGGGCGATGAACCTCGCAGAAGTGTACCGCACACCTGTGACCTTGCTGACGGACGAAGTGCTGGGACATATGCGCGAAAAGGTCACGATCCCCGAAGAGGGAGAACTGGAGATTATCAACCGGCAGAAGCCGGATGTTCCCGCCAGTTGGTACAAGCATTTCGAGATCACGCCTAACTTCAAGTCGCCGATGGCCTCTTTTGGTGATGGATATCGATTCCACGTCACCGGATTGACTCACGACGAAGAGGGTTTCCCCACCAACAAGTCGGTTGAGATCCTGGCCAAGCTAACGAAGTTGCGCAACAAGATCATGCGCTACCTTGATGACATCTGCCAGATCGAAACTGACGGCATGGAAGATGCCCACGTTGCGGTGTACGCTTATGGCATCGTTGCCCGGGCTGCCAGACAGGCCGTGCAGATGGCGCGAGCCAGACGAATGAAAGTCGGTCAAATCCGACCGATCACAATCTGGCCATCGCATGACAAGAAGTACAGAGAGATTTTCTCGTCCAAGAATCTCGAAGCGGTCATTGTCGCCGAATTGAATCAGGGACAGTTGGTTTATGAAGTCCAGCGGTTGGTTCCCAAGCATGTCGAAGTTATCAGTCTCAACCGTTTCGACTCCGAGTTGATCACTCCCGCGCAGATTCTTAACAAGATCAAGGAGGTGAGGTAAGATGGCACAGCGGTCAGACATCACTCACAAATACCTACGTGCTAAGAAGAAATTCCCGAACGTCTGGTGCGCCGGATGCGGTATCGGTATTGTCATGGGCTCGCTCATTCGCGCAATTGATAAGCTGGAATTGGATCGTGACAATGTCACGCTAGTTTCCGGTATCGGTTGTTCGTCGCGCATGCCGGTTTACCTCGACTTCAATACTCTGCACACAACTCATGGCCGCGCACTGGCTTTTGCCACCGGTGTCAAACTGGCGAATCCCAAGATGCACGTGATTGTTATCACTGGCGACGGTGACGCGCTGGCAATCGGCGGCAATCACTTTATCCACTCGTGTAGGCGCAATATGGATATCACCTGTATTTTGATCAACAACCAGATCTATGGAATGACCGGGGGACAGTTTTCACCAACCACGCCGACCGACAGCTACGCCTCTACCGCGCCGTACGGCAACAAGGAGTATCCGTTTGACATTCCCAAGCTGGCAGAGGCGGCGGGCGCCACATACGTCGCACGCGGTACCGTTTATCATGTTACCCAGCTTGATCAGTTGATTTACGACGGTATCAAGAAACGAGGGTTCTCGTTGGTCGAAGCGTTTTCCAATTGCCACACCTACTTTGGCCGTCTCAATCGTCTTGGTGATTCTGTCAAGATGCTGGAGGACATGAAAAAAAACGCCTTGCCGTTGAAGGCGGCGGCAAAGATGCCGCCGGAAAAAGTGCAAGGCAAGTTGCTGACGGGCGTTTTCTGCGATGTCGAGCGCGAAGAATACTGCGACCGCTATGATGCCCTTATCCAAAGTCTACAGGGGAAATGAGTATGACCAGTCATCCGAAACCGGACAAAACCGGCGCCTCCCACACGGATTCCGAATCGATAGATCGCTATGAAATAAGACTCTCCGGCTCCGGCGGTCAGGGTTTGATCCTTGCCGGCGTGATGCTTGCGGAAGCGGTCGCCACCGTTGACGGCAAAAACTGTGTCCAGACTCAGAGCTACGGTCCCGAGGCGCGAGGCGGTGCCTCGCGCGCCGATGTCGTCATATCGTCAGGAGAAATTTACTATCCGAAACCGATGCAGCTTGACTTGCTGCTGGCTCTGTCGCAGGAAGCCTGCGACAACTACTACCGCGATCTGAAGGAAAACGGTCTATTGATAGTAGACAGCCATCTGGTGACGCAGGTTCCCACTACGCGCTGGATCGGTATCCCGTTTAGTCAGTTGGCGCGCCATGAGATCGGCAATACAATGGTGGCAAATGTTATTTCGCTCGGCGCGATCTGCGCCATCTCCGGGGTTGTCTCCGAAGCTGGTCTTATCGAAGTCGTCAAGCGCAGAGCACCACGCGGCACCGAAGAAAAGAACCTTGCTGCACTGCAGCTTGGCTTGACCGAGGGCAAAAAGGCCAAGGATAGGATCAGATCGTGAAACAACAGACACTGCTGATGATCAAACCGGATGCCGTGCAGCGCAACTTCATTGGCCGCATCATTGAGCGGCTCGAGACTGCGGGTTTTCAAATCGTGCAGATGAAAATGGTTCACTTGACCGTTGCCCGCGCACGCGAGTTCTATGAGGTGCACGAGGGCAAACCGTTTCTGGAGGAGCTTGTGGCCTTTATGTCGAGTTCGCCGATTGTGGCGATAGCACTGGAAAAGGAAAATGCGGTCGCCGACTTGCGCGAACTGGTTGGTGCAACCAATCCGGCAGAAGCCGCATGTGGCACTATACGACAGTGTTTTGCTATCGACATGGGCAAGAACTCGGTGCACGCTTCAGACAGTCCGGAAAACGCTGCGGTCGAAATCAGGTTTCATTTCGCTTGAGCGTGCCGAACATCTCAAGTATATTGCTGGTTCGTTGACACGGACCGGCAACGACCAGTGAATAGGCCGGTCGTGCCTCCAGGAAGCATATGAAGATTCCCATCTGGTATGCCAACCAAGACATTGAATTGGGGTTGCCTGACAGTTGCCGGGTAGATGTCTATGACTTGCCGCAGAAGCGCCTAACGCAGCTTCCGGAAGATCACTGGTTACATTCCGGCGTCGTACCGGCGGAAGTAACGGAATTCCTGGGGAGCGCACAGCATTTGCTGGTTGTCGTAAACGACCACTACCGCCCCACACCAACAGCTTCCGTGCTAAATGCCATCGGAGACGCGTCGCCGTTGGAAAGGACCACATTTCTGGTTGCAACCGGACTACACGGGGCGCCGAGTGAGATGCAGCTACAGCAGATATTCGGCAAGCTGTATCCGCAGGCAAAAGCGCGCCTGCGAATTCACAACGCGTACGATGACAGTAAACTGGTCACTTTTGGCAGTGGCGCCAACACGGTCGGATTGAATCAGCTATTTGAGCAGTGTGATTCGGTGCTGATTATCGGTTCAGTGGAACCGCACTACTTTGCCGGTTTCACCGGCGGCAGAAAGATCATCTTGCCCGGATGCGCTTCATTTGCCGACGTCTCGCGCAACCACGCGCACGCGCTTTGTCCCCGGAGTCAGCCGCTGGCACGGCACGGTAACCCGGTCTGGGAGGACATTAGTAATCGGACGTCCTGCCTTAACTATAAGCGTCGTTACGCGATTCAAGTCGTCTGTGACCATCAGGGTTTAATTTTTCATTTATCGCATGGTGATTGGGATCGGGCGTATGATAGTGCTTGCGATTTTGTCAGAATCCATTATGCTCACAACGTCGCTGTGCTGTATGATGTTGTCATCAGCGTCGTTTGTCCACCGCTGGACGGGAACTTGTATCAGTTGCAGAAGTCCTATGAGAATGTTGCAGCGGCCGTGAAACCGGGTGGGACAATTCTTCTGATCTCCGGTTGCATTGAAGGGACGGGAGATGGCAAATTTCTGAAGCTGGCGGAAAAAGCGGCTTCCGGTGAATTGCATGTGGACGGACAATCCGAATGGATGCTCATGGGGATACACAAGGTTAAGCGGACGGAAAGACTGACGGAAAAGCTGAAGTTGATGCTGGTTTCGACTCTGCCCGCATCCGACCTCGAATTTCTGCCGATTCAGCCGTGCTCGGATATTGATACGGCGGTTGCGGAATTGTTAAGAATCTATGGAATGAGCTGTAATATTGCGGTCGTGCTTGACAGCGCCTCGCAGGTGCTCAGTTGTGCTTGACGGTCGTCTCGTCGCGTCCGCGTAAATGAAGGAGAAACGTTATGCGAAGGAAAGTGACGGTTATCGGCGCCGGCAACGTCGGCGCAGCAGTGGCACAGTATCTCGCTGAGGACAATCTCTGCGACATCATGCTGATTGATGTTATCGAGGGGCTGCCACAGGGGAAAGCGCTTGATTTGGTGCAGGCGGGGCCAATTCGCGGTTATGATGTCACCATCAAGGGCTCGAACGATTTCGCCGACATGCGCGGCTCGGACATCGTCGTCCACACCGCCGGCCTGGCCCGCAAACCGGGGATGTCGCGGGAAGACCTGCAGGCGAAAAACGCCGAGATCGTCGGCTCAGTGGCCGCGAAAGTTAAGGAGTATGCCTCCAACGCAATCATCCTCATGGTTGCCAATCCGCTTGATGTGATGACCTATCACGCCTACAAAGTATCAGGCTTTCCGCCCAATCGTGTTTTTGGGCAAGCCGGTATTCTCGATTCGATTCGCTTTCGCACTTTCATAGGTATGGAACTCGGCGTCGCGCAGACCGAGACCGAAGCGATGGTGCTTGGAGGGCACGGCGACACCATGGTTCCGCTGCCACGCTATACCACGGCTTCGGGCATACCGATTACCGAATTGATGTCTGCGGAACGTATCGAAGCTCTCAGCCAGCGCACCATTAAAGGAGGAGGCGAAATCGTCGCGCTGCTCAAAACCGGATCGGCGTACTATGCCCCGGCGGCGGCAACAGTGGCAATGGTCGACTCGGTGCTGAATGACAAGAAGAAACTATATCCTTGCTCGGCGTACCTTACGGGTCAGTACGGAATCAGCAATATCTACATTGGGGTTCCGGCTATTCTCGGTCAGACTGGCGTTGAGAAGATCATTGAGCTGAAACTGGCAGAAAAGGAGCTTAAGGCGCTGCAAGAATCCGCGGCAACGTATACAAAGCAACTCAAAGAACTCGGCTATTAGGGTCTCTGTTCAATCGACTTTTTTGCATAATCATAAGCGGCGCGGTTAGGAACCCGTTCCTGACCGCGCATTCATTTGAACCGTCCCGTATTACCAGCCATTTTATCCTTGACACTCCACCCGACCTCGTGTAACTTGGCAGCACTTTCGAAGTGTCCGCAAAGGCAATAATACTGTTGCACAAAGCGGTCGCCAGAACGTCATCTGATTATTGCTGGCATTGTGCCAGACTGCTGCCGACGTGGCTTCGTGTCAGGAGAACAATGGACCGTCTCAAAACCCTGCTGTTTTTGACCTCGGTTGTCATTCTTCTGTGTTTACCCGCTTTATCACAAACAGATACACCTTTAGGGTTAGTTGGTGACGCCAAACCGGTGATCGAGTCTCCCGCTGGGCCACCGAGCGTTGAAGCCAAAGACACGAAGAACGACGATGGCTCGGCTATCGACGTCAGTTGGCAGCTTTCAGCGGATGACCAGCGGCTGGTGACCAAGTATCAGGTACTGCGTTCCAGGTCGGCGGCGGGTCCTTTTGAGGTTGCCGGTGAGACAACCAAAGGCCAGCACACATATACCGACAACGGCGTCAAGGTCGGAGACAGCTACTTCTATAAGATCGCCGCTGTCTACGAAATCAAATCAGCCGACAGCACCAGTGTCACTGGAAAAGGTGAGTCGCAAGTTATCGGACCGATCAAGCCTATCGCGCAGTGGTTTAATATGCGGCGTCTGAATGTCTTGTTCTGGCTGCTCGTGACTTGTGCCGCGATCCTCTTTTACATCATGCAGGCGAAATCGGGCAAAGAGCTTTATGTCCGCAAGATCGCCGGTATTGATGCGGTTGACGATGCTATCGGTCGCGCCACCGAAATGGGGCGGAAAGTATTCTTCGTACCGGGTATTCAGGATATGGATGACGTCGCGACGATCGCCGCAATCACGATTCTCGGCAGAGTGGCGCGTATTTGCGCCACGAATGACACAATGCTCGATGTTCCCGTATCCAAATCACTCGTGATGGTCACGGCGCGGGAGTCGGTCCGTGAAGCCTATTCCCGAGTCGGCAGACCAGATGCTTTTAAGGAAGACCAAGTTCACTATGTCACTGATGATCAGTTTGGTTATGCCGCCGCTATTGATGGAATGGTGATGCGCGATAAACCGGCCGCCATGTTCTATATGGGGGGTTTCTTTGCCGAAGCGCTGATTCTTGCCGAGACCGGAAACAATGCCGGCGCCATTCAGATTGCGGGGACGAATCAGCCGGCCCAGATTCCGTTTTTCGTGGCTGCCTGCGACTACACTTTGATCGGTGAAGAGCTATTTGCCGCCAGTGCATATCTGGAGCGTGAACCGCGTTTGCTCGGTTCGCTCAAAGGCCAGGACTTCGCCAAAGGGCTATTCCTGCTGGCGATTTTCTTGCTGCTGATACTGGCTATGTTCGGGATAAACTGGGTAACCATAATGGACGTGAGTTGAACGAGGGCAATGGAATAGCATGAAGCGCGAAATCCCCCTGATCATAACCTTTGTTGCCGGTGTCGCCTTTGTTCTGCAATATTTTATCCCTCATTATCCGTTCAGCCGTTTCGAAAATATCTTTTCGGACTGGTTTGCGATCGTAGGGGCTTTTGCCATCTGGCTCGGTGCGCTGAGCTTGATAAAGCTCTGTCTGCTGAATATCTCGAAGAAGTCGCACGACTGGCCGATCTCGCTGTTGATTATCGTCTGCTTCCTATCGATCGTGATTGCCGGTGCGATTGACGGCTTTCAGGGTATGAATAATACGCCTGCGACTTCGTTCCGCGATCCCGGTACGAACTTTGACTGGCTTTACCAGAATGTCTATACACCACTTTCGTCGACGATGTTTGCCATCCTGGCTTTCTTTGTCGCCTCCGCGTCATATCGAGCGTTCCGTGCGCGCAACACGGCAGCGACGCTGCTGCTTTTCTCCGCGTTTTTCGTGATGATCGGTCGTGTGCCGGTCGGCGACTATTTGAGCGCTTGGCTGCCCGAGAGAATGCAGTTGTCGCACTGGGCCAACTGGCTGATGGCGTTTCCGAATACGGCCGGACAGCGGGCAGTCATGATCGGTATTGCACTTGGTACCGTTTCGACCTCACTGCGCATCATTCTTGGAATTGAAAGGTCGCATCTCGAGGGATGATGAAGAAGTATCACTACTGGATTATACTTGTTGCGCTGATCATCGTCTTGATATTGCTGCCCAAACCGCTGATCGTGTCGCCGACGGTCTCGACGACTATCACCGTGTTGCTGGGTTTGGCGTTGGTTGTAGTCTTGGTGCTGACCTTGCGTGGTCATATGATCGGAAGACGCACTGTCTTCTTGTTCATAGGCGTGTCGTTGACCTTGCCCTTTTTCATGAATTTCCGGATGCCAATCAAAATATCGCCGGAAGTGCAAACGTTGTATGATGCGATAGCCAAACTGCCACCCGGATCGAAAGTGCTGGCGGCTTTTGACTATGACCCACCATCTGCGCCCGAGTTGCAACCACAGGCAGAAGCGTTTATGGCCTATGCCTTCAAGCACGATCTCAAGGTTATTATCATGGGCCTTTGGCCGCAGGGGCCGCAGCAGGCGAACATGGCTGTTGCTAAGGTTCTGCGGCAGCCGGAAATCCGCGCCAAAAATTTGCGGTACGGTGTTGATTATGTGAATCTCGGGTTTCAGTCGGGAAATGAGTTCGTGATTCAGCGCATGGGAACGTCGTTCAGCGGTATGTTTCCGCGCGATATATACAATACTGATTATGCCGCCATCCCGCTTCTGAATGGGGTGGAGAACTTCAGCAACATCGATTTCGTCTTCAATCTCTCATCTGGGTATCCCGGAACCGTTGAATGGGTGCAGATCGCCGTCGATCGATACGGCGTGAAGGTCGGTGCCGGAAATACCGCAGTGCAGGCGCCTTCCGTGTATCCTTACCTTAGTTCACACAAGTTGACCGGACTTGCCGGTGGAATGAGTGGCGCCGCCGAATTTGAGAAAGCAACTAAAGAAATCGGCAAGGCGAACACCTATATCTTATCACAGTCGTTCTCGCATATGGTGGTTATTGCATTCATTATCATCGGCAACGCCGCGCTCATGGTGAGTTACCGCAAGCCGAAGCAGAAGGGAGCATAGCTACTATGGATAGCGCCATGATTGGAACTTGGTTGGCAGCGCTCCTGACGCTGGGCATCATGTCCTTCATCTATAAGGACAATCTCTACTACAAGATATGTGAAGCGATCTTCATCGGTATTTCCGCCGGTTTGTGGTTCATCACCTATTTCTGGGATAGCCTTTACCGCAAAGCCTGGGTAGGCATTGTTCATCAAGGCGACTACATCCTCCTGGGTGGTGTAATTCTTGGCGCCATGATGCTGACGCGGTTGTTTGGTAAGATTGGCTGGATTGCCCGCTGGCCACTTGCGTTTATCGTTGGCGCCACCGCCGGTCTGAAGATGATGGTGTACTTTACGACCAACGCGATGGCGCAAATTCACGGGACCGTCAATGACACTATGGCGGCTTTTGGCGGTGGTGACCTATATGACGTCATTGGCAGGATCGTCATTCTGATCGGCACCGTAACGGGACTGATATACTTCTATTTCTCAAAAGAGCACAAAGGTCTCTTTGGCGGCGCGGCCAAAGTCGGCACTTGGTTCTTGATG
>JAPLUP010000686.1 GCA_026397575.1 Candidatus Zixiibacteriota bacterium | reverse complement strand
CAGACCGGCTTCGATGAAGATCTTCATCAGGAAATGCGATGTGTACAACACACTTGATGCCGGTTTCCAGACCGCAACATTGCCCCACATAGCGGGGGCGGTTGGCAGGTTACCATTGATCGAAACGAAATTGAAGGGCGCCACGGCAAAGACAAAGCCCTCCAATGGCCGGTAGTCAAGCCGATTCCAGATCAGCGGATCGGGATTGATCGGCTGGATATCGGCGATCACTTGCATGTAGTAGGCATTGAAGCGGAAGAAGTCGACTAACTCGCAGACGGCATCGATTTCCGCCTGATATGCGTTTTTGGAATGCGCCAGCATGGTGGCGGCAGAGACGATGTAGCGATAGGGTCCGGCCAGCAGATCGGCGGCTTTGAGAAAGATCGCGGCGCGATGATGTTTGGGCATGGCTGCCCAGGTTTTGTGCGCTCGCATCGCCGACTCGATTGCCATTTCGGTTTCTTTCCGGCCACCGTGATAGGCATAACCGAGCAGGAGGTTGTGATCATGCGGTGCGGTGATTTTGACTTTCTTGTCGGTGCGAATCTCTTTGCCGTCGATAACCAACGGGACTTCGATCTGTTTTGATTTCAAGTCCGTCAATGCGGCTTCCAGCTTTTTCCGCTCCGGCGATCCGGGGGCGTAACTAAGAACCGGTTCATTGACCGGCTGCGCCATGCGATATGTACCCATTGATTGCTCCGTGTTGGTGGCGGTGCACGAAATCATGCGCCGCTAATAGTGGAAAAAAAGGCGCACGGCGTGCGCCCCTACAGAAACTCTACATTTTGTCGATATTGCTCCACTCGGCGTCTTCGAGCCAACTCTTGGGCTCATGCAGGAAGTCGAGTACGTGCTCGATCAGATTGACGTGCTTGTTCTCTTCGTCAGCCAGCAGACCAAAAGCCTTCTTGACTTGGGGATCTTTCTCATCTTGCTGCTTCTGGCGATAGAATTCCTCGGTTTCAATTTCAACGTCCTGTGCCTTTTCCCAGGCCTCGAACACGTCCCTACTGAACTTGAACTCCTGTTTCTTGGCGGCCAGATCCTCAAAAACCGTCTTTGCGGTATCCAGGATTTGTGTCCCCATAGCACTCATTTTGGCGGCTTCGCCGATTTCGCCATCCTTCATGCGACGGAAGATCTCATAATGCTTGGCTTCGTCTTTCGCAAGCTGCTGCCAGATCTTCTTGAGAGCCGAACTGGTTTCCTTCGCAGCGTGCTCTTGATAGTACGTCTGCCCGTCTTTTTCCATCTTCATCGCAAATTCGAAAACGTTCATACCTACTCCTTAAAGAAAACAGTCATTGGTCAAATATAGCAATTTGCTTCGGCGCAATCAAACGATTCCAGCGCCGGCAACGATTCGAAGTGGGAGTGCTGAAAAAGCCCAGACCGTGTCATTGCGAGGAGTGCGGAGAGGTGGTGCAGGGGGTGGAGCACGACGAGGCAATCTCGATTTACTCTCTTCGGATGCAAGCGCGCAGATTGCTTCGTCGCCATTACCCCTTCCCTCTCTCACCCGCCCTGACTCCTCGCAATGACAATTCCGGAGTTCCTTGTCCGAAATCAACGATCAGGCCTTGCGCGGAAGGATTCACAAGTGGCTGTCCTATCTAAACCGCTCAAGTTCTTTTAGTAGTGCTTCTTCAAGCAGTTCCGGGGGGAGTTTAGCGATCACCTTGCCATCGCGGACAAGTGACAGATAGTCGGCGCCACCGACAACACCAATATCGGCGCCGGCCACTTCGCCGGGGCCGTTGACATTGCACCCCATGACGGCGACTTTGATCGGCTTATGGATTCCTTCAAGCACTTTCTCCACGCGCCCGATCAATCCAAAGAGATCAGTTTGCAGACGTCCGCAGGTGGGGCAGCTAACCAGCTCCGGCATGTTGGAGAACAGCCCAAGCGATTGGAGAATTTTCTTGCCAACCTTGACTTCTTCGATCGGGTCGGCAGACAAGGAAACGCGGATTGTGTCGCCGATTCCCTCGTGCAACAGCAGTCCGAACGCTACGGATGACTTGATCGTGCCTGCCTGAAGAGGCCCGGCTTCGGTTACACCAAGATGCAGTGGATAGTTAGTTTTCTGGGACATGAGGCGGTATGCTTCAACCATACCGGCGACTTCGGACGATTTCAGCGAGATGACGATGTCATCAAATCCCATTTCTTCCAGTAGTCGTATCTTACGCATAGCCGATTCGACCAGCGCTTCGGGGCTATAGCGACCGTACTGATGCACCAGATCGTTTTCCAGCGAGCCGGTGTTGACGCCGATACGAATCGGAATGTGG
>JAPLUP010000276.1 GCA_026397575.1 Candidatus Zixiibacteriota bacterium | reverse complement strand
GTGAGAGCCAAGGGAATTGCCGGCAAGGTCGGTGCCATTGTTCAGTTTGCTGATGATCTCCACCAGCCCGATAGCATCAACGTCATATACGGCTGTTGCATTTGGATAGTCTCCCAACGATGGCGGATCGCCGGTCAACGCCAGGATGTTTCGCACTCCGAGAGCGTGGGCGCCGATCAGATCAGAATGCAGTCCCATCAGGTTACGGTCGCGGCAAGTGAAATGCAAAATTACATCGAGACCAACGCGTTCGGAAATCAGTCCCGCCATCGCCAGACAGCTCATTCGTACGCGCGCCATCGGGGAGTCGGCGACATTGACCGCATCAACCCCGGAATCACGCAGTTTGATTGCCGCATTTAGTATCTTCTCGGGATTTGCGCCGCGCGGTGGGTCGATTTCAACCGAGACTACGAACTTGCTGCCGAGCTTGGCGGCGAAGTCGGAGACCCGCACCATTGGCGATTCCCGTCGAGGCTTGCGTGCCAACTGAGCGACTTCGATTGCGGCGGGTTCGGTTCCAACCTTGGAGAATGAATCGAACACCTGGCGCATGGCGCGAATGTGCTCCGGCGTTGTTCCGCAGCATCCACCAATCAACGAAACACCGAGGTTCAGGAATTTGCGGCAATAATCGGCGAAGTATTCGGGCGATGAGACATAGAAAAAGCGCCCATCATAATACCGGGGCAGACCTGCATTTGGTTGTGCCGACAAGGGGATATCGGTCAGGGCATGCAGGATCGCGACGAAATCGTACAACCGTTGCGGACCTACCGAACAGTTGGCGCCGATAACTTCGATCCTGCATTCGCGCGCCAATTCCATGAGGTCTACCGGCGTATGACCGTTGCTGGTCGTGAGATCGTCGTTGATTGTCAATTGCGCCACGATCGGCAGATCGCATACTTGGTGGATTTCCTCGACAGCAATTCGTAGCTCCTCGATATCTGCGATGGTCTCCACCATAAAGAGATCAACACCACCTTCGAGCAGAGCCTCCGCCTGCTCGGAGAAGATGCCGCGAGCTTCAGGTATCGTTAGGCCGCTATGGTGACCGACCCGCTTGCCAACCGGACCGACTGCGCCGGCAACGTAAACGTCGCGACCGGATGCCTCGCGCCGGTCACGGGCGATGCGAGCAGCCTTCATGTTGATTTCGCGCACGCGCTGATCGAGGCCATGCAGCAGCAATCTTTGGCGGTTGGCGCCGAAAGTGTTGGTCTCTATCACATCACTTCCTGCAGCGATATAGTCGTCGTGCACCTGCCCCACTAATTGCGGACTCGTGATGTTCAATTCATCAAAACAGCGGCTGAAGGATACACCTTTGGCATAGAGATAGGTGCCCATGGCGCCATCGCCTAACAGTGGACCCTCCTTGATGCGTTTGACAAATGGATGCATGACAGGCGGCTAATGCAGACCGAGTTCGGATTTCACCTGACGTACGGCGGTGACCATATTGCGGAGTTTCGCGAAGGCTTCCTCAGTCGTGCGTGTCTTGAGACCGCAGTCGGGATCAATTGTCATTTTTTCGACGCCGAAGACATCTATGCCCTTCTTGATTCCCTCGACGATCTCCTCCACCGTCTCAATACGATGGCTGTGGATATCAAGCACCCCGAACGCAATTTCCTTGGTGAACTTGGGTATGCGAAAGATGTCGAGATTGGCATAGCCGGAATTGGCGAACTCCAGATCGAGTTGATCAACCGGCAAATCGAGGATAAGCGGATAGATCGTGCGGAAGTCGCCGTAACAGATGTGCGAGATTGTCTTGGCCGCAATGCCCTCAGTCACAATCGCCATAGCTTCGATCGCCAGTGGAAGCTCCTCGGGACGAGTTGAGATTGCCGGTTCATCAATCTGAATGTATTTCGCACCGGCGGATTGCAGGTCCTTCACTTCATCGTGAAGCAGGCGCGCAAATGCCAACACGACTTCGCGACGAGATTCATAATGAGTATTAAACGACCAATCGCACATCGTGTATGGTCCCGTAAGCATTCCTTTAACGGGTTTATCAGTCAGGGATTGGGCGTACCTGAACATCTCAATCGTCATTGGCGCCAGTCGTTGCAAGGCATCGGCGACAATCGGTTTGCGGTAGTAGCGATTGCCGTAAGAGCGAACGAGGTCGCTGATTCCCATACCGACAAGCTTCTCGGCGAAATAGGTCGTCATATCGCCGCGTTCCATCTCGCCGTGCACGAGAATGTCAAGCCCGACTTCCTCTTGTTGCCTGATTACTTCACGCGTTGCCTGCAACTCCAACTCGTGCAGTCCAGCATCACTCAGCTTGCCGACAGAGTGTTGTGTCCGTGCTTTTTGTAGATAATCCGGTTTTGGGAAACTCCCGACGGTCGTTGTATCCAGCATCGATTTATTCTCCCCGGAATTGCTTTGCAGTGCGTCCCAGCAACTTGATCTTTTCCAGTGCGCTTGCGTGGGGCAGAAACTCGAGTCCACAAGAAGTACTTATGTAGGCATCAGGAAACAACAGGCTGATCCGCTCGTACTTCTGGCGCAAAATGTCATCTTGCTCGAGCTTGATATTGCGGGCGTCTACCAATCCGAAACAGGGAACCTGGTGATGTGCGAAGCGCAGCAACTGCTCACAGTTGGCGGGTACGGATACGCAGTCTGCCGCGACTACGCTGACGTCGAACATTCCGAAGTCCGGCGCGATTTTCTCGATGCTGCCAAAATAAAAGCAGAGCCAGAAGGTCGCGCGAAACCCCTCGACCACGCTGTTTAGTGCTTCCGCAGCTAATGGCAAATCTTCTGCATGATATTGAAGACAGGGATCATCAAACTGAATTTGCTCAGCGCCCGCCTCGACAAGTGCTTCCACTTCCACACGCAGCAGCGCTGCCAGATCGGCGAGGAGCC
>JAPLUP010000186.1 GCA_026397575.1 Candidatus Zixiibacteriota bacterium | reverse complement strand
TGCGCCTACTCGGTACTTATCCGCCGGCCAAAAGCGGGATGAATCGGGTGAGAGTATTTCGTCAATCAGCATTATGTCGCCTTCATGCAGGCCGAATTCAAATTTAGTGTCCGCCAGAATAATACCGCGGTTCTCGCAGTATTCTGCAGCTCTCTTGTATAGCTCCTTTGAGACCGAACGCAGCTTTGCAGCGATCTCCAAACCCGTGATCTGCGCCATCTCTTCAAAGGAGATATTGATGTCATGCCCACTTTCTTCCTTCGTCGCGGGAGTAAAAATTGGCTCGGCCAGTTTCTGCGACTCCTGAAGATTGTTGTCGAACGTAAATCCGAGGACTTTCGTATTGCCGGCCTTTTGACCTTTGACATAGTCGCTCCACAATGACCCTGCGATGTACCCTCTGACAACACACTCGATATCTATCCGCTCTGCCTTTCTTACCACCATTGAGCGCCCTTCAAGTTGATCGCGGTACTTGCGCAAGTGCTCGGGATAAGCATCCACATCAGCGGTGATGAAATGATTCCGCACCACATCCTTGAGATGCTCGAACCAGAACAGCGACATCCGCGTCAGTACCGCGCCTTTGCCCGGAATCGGATCCGGCAGCACATAATCAAATGCCGATAGACGGTCGGTCGCGACAATCAACAACCGGTCATCCAAATCATAGACATCGCGCACCTTGCCGCGGGAATACAATTTAACATCGGGCATCGTCGTCTGCCAAAGACTATCCATCGTCACTCCAATCGCAGTTCTCCCGACGCGATCCGTGCTACCGTTTCGGGATACAGTTGATGTTCAATTTCCAGTACTCGCTGCTGCAGCGACTCCGGCGTGTCACCGGGATTAACGGGCACTCTTCGCTGCGCCACGATTTTGCCGCTGTCGTAGACCTCGTCAACGAGGTGTATCGTAACGCCGGTTTCCTTCTCGCCTGCCGCCAACACCGCCTCATGCACGTGAATTCCGTACATCCCTTTGCCGCCGAATTTCGGCAGCAACGCCGGATGAATATTAAGGATACGGTTGCGGTAAGCACGAATCACGTCATTAGGCATCTTCTTCATGTAGCCCGCCAGGCAAATCAGTCCGACGCTGCGTGCCGCAAGCTGGCTGAGAAGTTCCTGCGCAAGGGCCGTTTCGGAGTCGAATTCCGTGTCGCTGATCACCAGGGTCTCGATTTGATGCTTGCGCGCACGTTCGAGGGCGTACGCCTTGCGGTTATTACAAATCACGAGCACCATCTCACCGGCGATCTGTCCCGAAGCGCAGCCGTCAATTAGAGCTTGCAGATTCGAACCGCCGTGCGAGGCAAACGCCGCAATACGCAGCTTTCCTGCCATGATATCCTTTGCAAAGCTATCCCGTCTCAAACACATCGATGACCGAAATCGGTCTCTCGACGTGAGCCAAAGTAGGAATAACGCGGTTGTCAGTCAACAGCGATTCCGTAGGCGACGGAGTCGCCTGAAATCGACGCCAACTTTCGGCACTATTGAAAAACCTCGGAATTGTCATTGCGAGGAGTCAGGGCGGGAGAGAGAGGGGAGGGGCAATGACGACGAAGCAATCTGCGCGCCTGCATCTGGAAAGCGTAAATCAAGATTGCTTCGTCGTGCTCCACACCCTGCATCACCTCTCCGCACTCCTCGCAATGACACGGTCTGGGCTTTTTCAACAGCCCCTCTCATGCCGGACAAAGAGATGCCGCCAACCTGCCTTGGCAGACTGACGGCACCGTACGTGGATTGCAGGTTAGTCGCAGATGAACTACTCTTTCTTCTCCAATTGGTCTGTCTCGAGCTGCATCTTCCTCATGATAGGTGTAAGCAGATCGATCGGCACCGGGAAGATGAGCGTAGAATTCTTTTCGGCGGCGACTTCGGTCAGCGTCTGCAGGAAGCGCAATTGCAGCGTATACTGCGATTGTTCCATCACTTTCGCCGCCTCGGTCAGCTTGGCAGCCGCCTGGAATTCGCCGGTGGCGTGAATAACCTTGGCGCGACGCTCACGTTCGGCTTCTGCCTGACGGGAGATCGCACGAATCATTTCCGTGGGCAGGTCCACATTCTTGACCTCCACCACCGAAACCTTGACGCCCCACGGTTCAGTTTGATCGTCAATGATCTTCTGCAGGCGCTGGTTAATCTCCTCACGGTTGGAAAGCAGATCATCCAAATCAACTTGCCCCAACACCGATCGGAGTGTCGTCTGCGCAATCATCGAAGTCGCATAGAAATAGTCCTCGACGGCGATAATCGCCTTCGCAGGTTCCATCACCATAAAGTAGATCACGGCATTAACTTTGACGGTGACGTTGTCTTTGGTAATGACATCCTGCGGCGGAACGTCCATCGTAACCGTTCGCAGTGATACTTTTACCATGCGATCGACGAGCGGAATCAGCAAAATCAGGCCAGGACCCTTTACTCCGATCATGCGCCCAAGCCGGAAAATCACACCGCGTTCATATTCCTGCAAAATGCGGATCGCGTTCATAAGAATGAACAGCGCAAAGAATATGACTACAATTAACGGTACTGCTCCTGCAGCCATTTATCCCTCCTTGTGGGAATTGAGTTTTGCCACTTTCAGAGTCGTGTGCTCGCCTGAGAGAATGCGAACCTTCTCGCCGACTGGGATTTTCTCTTCCGCCACTGCGTGCCAAAGCGCACCGGCTACGAAAACCATCCCGTCGCCGTCGATGGTTTCTTTTACCTTGCCGATCTGCCCGACTAGTCCTTCAAAGCCGGTTGCCACCTGCTTTCGATGAGACTTGACCACAAAACCGACCACGAACACCAGAAACGCCGCCACGCACAGTGACACAGTTATGATGATACTCTTGCTGACCTGCAGCGTCGGTTCCGGACTATCAATTAACATCAAACCTCCCAGTATCAAGGCGATGATTCCGCCGATAGTGAGCATGCCGTAGCTGGTGACCTTGATCTCCAGTAGGAACATAATAATCGCCAGTATGATCAGCGCCAATCCGGCGTAATTGATCGGCAGCGCCTGCATGCCAAGCAAGGCGACGATAATGCAGATACCGCCGACGATGCCGGGCAGGATCGCGCCGGGATTGTATAACTCTATCGCGAGACCCAGGGTACCCAGCGAGAAAAGGATGAATACAATGTTGGGATTGGTGATGACATCGAGGATAGCCTCGGAGAAGGTCTTGTCAACCCTTTCCGTAGCGGCATCCTTCGTGTGCAGCGTGTCGTTTCCGTCAACCATTTTGACAACCCTGCCGTCAGCCTTATCCAGCAACTCACTCAGGTTTTCAGCCATGAAATCGACGACATTGGAATCAACGGCTTCCGAGGCGGTAATGCTAACACCGTCTCGAACAGCGCGTTCCGCCCAATATCGGTTGCGCCCCCTCCTCTCGGCAGCCCCCTGTAAGTTGGCGACGGCGTCATTTACAATCTTCTTGACCAACGCGCTGTCCATTTTTTCTCCCCCCATCGACACCGGCGTTGCGGATCCAATGTTGGTTGAGGAAGCCATCGCGGCAACATGGGCAGCGTAAGTGATGTAGACTCCCGCCGAGGCGGCCCTGCCGCCGGAGGGATAGACATGCACGATTACCGGCACCTTGGCATTCATAATGGCGGTCGTAATACGCAGCGTTGTTTCCATCACCCCCCCCGGCGTGTTCAATTGCACAACCAACGCCTCCGCGCCCTCGGTCTCGGCTACATGGAGCGCCCGCTCGAAATGCTTAAGCGTGATGGCTCCTATTGGACCATCAAGGGTCATCACTTTCACGACTTTGGCTGTGGCAACATGTGAGGATAACGTCAAGCACACTGCCAGACTAATTAGCGCCCTTCGTAAATTCATAGTGATCACCTCTCAGCCTATTTACGGCACCGTCTTTCTGCCAAGACGACTAAGTTAATCTGCCTAATCAGGGCAAGCGAGTCAATCAAAAAGATAGGCGCCGATTCGTCACAAAACTAAAATTCTGCCACGCCATAGAGCTCCGGTCGCGGCGGGCCGCCAACACCATCAGAGGGGATCTGGAAGCCGATGGCTTTGGAGAGCTTAGGATCGGCGGGATTGTCGAAATCGATCAATTCCACACCCAACCCGAAACGCTTTACCTCCTTGGTCAACCAGCCGCCAAACGTGGCCAGTGGCAGCTTCATCTCGAAAGTGTAACCGGTTTCCGTGCGAATGCTCGCGATTTCGTAAGGGGTTTGGATGCCGAGTTGCACACGCACTCTCGGATTGGTGGCGGTTGGCGCCATTATATACAACGAGAAACAGCCGCTGCCAGCATCAAAATCACGTGTGAAGTAGCTCCCCGACGCGGGTCGGAAGTCGAAGAAGACAGCCGCCATATCCCCGTTGGCGTCGTCAAACGCCATCAGGCTGTCATCCTTGATAGCGTCGGCAATGTAAAGATCGGTCTCCGAGCGAGTGATAAAAAGGCTGCCGGAAAGGTCCCCGTCATTGCGCCAGGGCGCCAGCCCGTAGGTGAAGCCCGATGTACCTGAGAGCAGCAACGGCTTGTCCTTAATCCAATCGCTTAGATCGCCGTCGATTGTCGGTTCCTTTTTCTTCTCCTTGATTTTGTAGAACGCCTTGGCATCTCCGGTAGCAAGCGCCAGACGTGCCGATAGCGGTTGTACAAGCGCCTGATCGGAGATTCCCATGAGCTGAATCCCGACTTCCGCGAAACAGCGATTCGCTAACTTGCCTTCATCGGCGCGACGCAAATGATAACCCATGCGGAAATAGGTCTCGGCTAGTTCGGGGCTTTTTGTCGTCAGTTTCAGATATAACTCGGCCAGTTTCTTCAGATACTCTTTGTCGAACTGTTTGGAAAAAAGCGCCAATCGATCAACCGCCGACAGCAGACTGCTCTGCGGCAAACGTTGATCAGATGTCCCTTCGGTCAGGAAGTGACGGTAAGCATCCAGTGCGTTGAAACTGTAGTCCGCCGTCTGGCTGTACAACTGGTCGCCATAGCAAATATCCGCCAGTTGCAGTCCGGAGCTGATTGCAGCGAAACTGGCCGGGAATTGGTCGATAACCTTCTGATAGGCCGCCACCATATCATTCTTGCGATTGGCTGTCTTAAGCAGATACGCCAGATCCAAGTAGTAGTCGGGTATTCTGCTTGAGTCACTTTCGACGGATATCTCTTTGGTAATCGCTGCGATCGACTCATCTATGCGCACGTTGACAGCCGCGACTCGTAGAGGGCGGGGTTGCCCGAGCAATGCATAGGATTCAATCACTGTGTCTGCCGAAAGATCAACAATGGGCACCCCACCGGCAACCGGGTCGCAACCGATCCAGTAGCGTCCCGACGAAACAATCATGCCGCTCTGAGG